>JAYUUH010000155.1:0-16106 GCA_043754745.1 Lysobacter sp. | reverse complement strand
AGGCCGCTTTCGATGGCCTCACTTTCGCATACGCATGGAACATCGCGGCAGGCGGTGTCGGCCCTGCCGCGATGTTCCCTCACTGCACGCTTCTCTCGATCAGGGCGAAGCGCTCATCCTGCGAGCCTCATTGTGGGCACAGCTGCTGCAGCTCGTAGTACTGCATCTCGCTGGCCACCACGCTCCAGCCGAGACCTTGCACCAGTCCGTTGGCATCGGCATAGGACAGGTTGATCCCCACGCGTGGAAACAGGCCCACCGAGACGGCAGCGTGCAGGCTTCGGGCGCCGGTCTGGGCGTTGTAGGCATCCACCGCGGTCTTGAAGCGCGAATTCGCCGGGGCATTGCTGGTGAACGTGCGCAAGGAGCTCAGATCGAGATTGAAGACGAACTGGATATTATCGGCCGAGTAGATATTGACGTTCGTCGGCATATGGATCGGTTTCGAACTCCAGTAGTGATTGATCACCCGATGCTGGCAGGTTTGCACATCCGGCAACGCCGTCAGTGCATTCATGCGCCCCAGGGATTGCCACGTGGTGGCGGACGCCGTTCCCGGCAACAGCAGCGCGGCGAGCAGAGCGAGAGCGTATTTCTTCATGCGAACTTCCTTTTCGTTGCGTGATGTTGGAATCGCGCGTCCGGTGCACCGTCGGCGCGAAGGAGAGTGTGCACAACGGACGTCGCAAAGCTTGAGAACGCCGCACGACGCACGCATGTGAATCACCAACGCGCATTCCGACGGCATGGAATAGTCCGGGCATTCGTGCCCGCCGCGACGCGGGTCCGTGTGGACGGATCTTCGAAGGCGCTCGCATAATGCAGGCCGCCGCGCATCGTGGCCGCACGCGATACGGGCGGCTCGGCCCAGCGATCACTTCCCACCTCCTGGCGCCTCACCACCATGGATATCTTCAAGGTCTTCACGCTCGAAGCCGCGCACCGGCTGCCTCACGTGCCCGCCGGGCACAAATGCGCGCGCCTGCATGGGCATTCGTTCCGAGTCGAGATCCATGTGTCCGGCGACATCGATCCGCAGACCGGCTGGGTGATGGACTTCGCCGAGATCAAGGCCGCATTCCAGCCGCTGTACGACCGCCTCGATCACCATTATCTGAACGACATCGAGGGGCTGGACAACCCCACCAGCGAGCGTCTGGCCGTCTGGATCTGGGAGCAATTGAAGCCGGCCATGCCGCTGCTGAGCGAGATCGTGGTCCACGAAACCTGCACCTCCGGCTGCCGCTATCGGGGCTGAGCCGGGACGGGCGGAACCTGAACAAGCAACTGCCGTTCGTCGGATCATGTTGCAGTGCAACAAAATGCGAGCTATGTTGCATCGCACCAATACCGGCACCCTCTGCCGGCATCACCGCCCAGGAGCCCGCCATGTACCAGCAGTTCAACGATCAGTTCACCCAGTCGACCCGCCAGTTCGCCGACACCTCGGCCCAGGTCGGTCGCCTCGCCCTCGAAAATACCGAGGCCGTCTTCGGCCTGCAGTTCGCCGCGTTCGAAGAAAGCGTCAACGCCACCTTCGCCTTCTGGGGCGAGCTGGCCGAGGTGCGCGACCTCGACGGCCTGAAGGCCGTGTGGCCGAAGGGCGTGCAAATCGCTCGCGAGAATGTCGAACGCACCATCGGCACCGGCCAGGAAGTGATCGGCCGCACCGTGAAGACCAACGAAGCCATCGCACAGATCGCCAAGGGCCAGTTCGAAACCGTCGCCGCTACCGTGCAGGCCGACGCAGAGAAAGTCGTCAAGGCCGCCAGCCGCAAGGCTGCCCGCTGATCCTGGCGTAATTCAGGCAACGCCGCCGCGCCGCACGCGCGACGTCTGTTTCCGAGTGTGTGTCCGACCCGGCAGCGCAAGCTGCCGGGTTTTTTATGGGCCGGACATCGGTTGCCGCCCGACGCTAAACCGCCAACAACAGCACAGTGCGGACCAGAATCAATGCTTGATCGAATTTTGAATCAGATTCAAAATTTGCAGCCCTTTTCTATCCCGCCCCCGTCATGAGCACCAAGGACCGGCGCCTGCGCGAACGCGCGGAGCGCGAACAACGCTTTCTCGACAAGGCCCAGGAGCTGATCCAGCGCGACGGTCTGCTGTCGCTGCAGATGTCCCGGATCGCCGAGGAATGCGACTACGCCACCGGCACGCTCTATCAGCACTTCGCCAGCAAGGAAGACCTGCTGGTCGCGCTGGCCACCCGCAATTGCCTCAGCCGGGTGGATATGTTCGAACGTGCCGCCCGCTGGCATGGCCCGACCCGGGAACGCATGCTTTCGATCGCCCTCGCCGACTTGATGGTGATCCGCGAACAGCCCGAACACTTCCGATTGGCCCAGTTCGTCCTGACCGACGTCATCTGGGGCGCTGCCTCGCCCGCGAGCCGGCAGCGCTCGCTCGAAGCCAGTGCGCCGCTGGGGGTGCTGACCGACAGCATCGTCGTCGACGCGATCGCCGCCGGCGACCTGCCCGCCGGGCTCGGTTTATCGCCGCAGGCCGTGACAATCGGTCCTTGGACGCTTTCCCTGGGTCTGCATACGCTGACCCAGGCCGAAGGGCTGCTCGAAGGGTTGACCAGTCCGCATGCGCTGGGCGACCCGTACCGGCTGTTGATGAAGCATCTGCATTACCTGCTCAACGGCTACGGTTGGCTGCCGCTGTTCGACCCCGCCGACGACGAAGCGCTGGACGCACTCAACGCGCGCCTCTGCCAATCGGTTTTCGACAGCACGTGCCCACATGCACACAGCCTTCTACCCACTCCCACCGATGCAACCGGACGTCGCCCCGAGGTTTCCCCATGACTGACCGCCACAACACCATCGAGCAGGACACGACACGCAAGGCCGCTCGCAAACCCTCTGCGAAAAAACGCATGGCGCTGATGCTGATCGCCTCGGCCGTGATCTTTGGCGGCGTGTTCGCCGTGAAAGCCATCATGAACACGGGTATGAACGACTTCTTCGACAACATGCCGCAGCCGCCGGCCTCGGTGAGCGTTGCGGTGGCGAAATCCGAACGCTGGCGCGACGACGCGGAAGCCATCGGCACCTTCGTTGCTGTCAACGGCGCGGACGTCACCACCGAAGCCGGTGGCGTAATCCGCGAGTTTCTGTTCGAACCGGGTCAGCGTGTGAAGGCGGGCACCGTTCTGGTGCGGCTCAATACCGCCAACGAAGAAGCCACGCTGCGCGCACTGGACGCCGCCGCCAAACTTGCGGTGGCGCAGCGCGACCGCTGGCGTGAACTGGGGCAGCAGAAACTGGTGTCGCAGTCCGAAGTGGAACAGCGCGCGGCCGATGCCGCTGTGGGCCTGGCCCGGGTGCAAGCGCAACGGGCGCTCATCGCCCAGAAAACCATCCGCGCACCTTTCGACGGCACGCTGGGCATCCGCAAGGCGAATCTGGGCCAGTTCATCGCCCCCGGCAGCCCGATCGTGAGCCTGCAGTCGATCAGCCCGATCTTCCTCGACTTCGCCCTGCCCCAGCAGCGCATGGACCAGGTGGAACCAGGCATCATGATCCGGGCGACCGTCGATTCGCTGCCCGGACGTGTCTTCGATGGCCGCATCACCGCGATCGAACCCCTGATCGATGTGGAAACCCGCAGTTTCAAGGTGCAGGCGACCTTTCTCAACGAAGACAGCGCGCTGCGCCCCGGCACCTTCGCCAAGGTCGGTTTCGATCTGGGGGGGGAACAGGAAGTGGTGGTGATTCCGCAGACCGCCGTCAGCTTCAACCCGTACGGCAATGCCGTATATGTGATCCGCGAAACCCGGTACGGGCCGGACGAAAAAGACATGCAGGGCAAGCCGCTGACCGGCGTCAAACTGGTAGTCCAGCAACGTTTCGTCAAGACCGGCATCGCGCGCGGCGATCTGGTCGCCGTGACCGAAGGTCTGAAGCCCGGCGAACGCGTGGTGACCAGCGGCATGCTCAAGCTGCGCAACGATGCCACGGTGACGATCAACAATAGCATCCAACCCACTGCGGAATCCGCGCCGAAGCCCGACAACAGCTGACGCACGTGCACTCCGCGGCACTGTCTCTCTCCACCGCCCCCACCTACCCTGCGTCGTCCACGCCGCACGGGAGAACACGATGAAATTCACTGATATCTTCATCAACAAGCCCGTGCTGGCGGTCGTCGTCAGCCTGTTCATCCTGTTGTTCGGTCTGCGCGCCTTCAACTCGTTGAACGTGCGCGAATATCCGGAATTGCAGAACGCCGTCATCAACGTCAGTACGACGTATTTCGGCGCGGATGCGGACCTGATCCAGGGCTTCATCACCACGCCGCTGGAACGCGAGATCGCCAGCGCGGAGGGCATCGAATACCTCACCTCGTCCAGCGCGGCGGGCGTGAGCACGATCCAGGCGTATATCCGTCTCGATCAGGATCCGAATGAAGCCCTGACCCAGATTTCGGCCAAGCTCAACAAACTGCGCGGACAGCTGCCGCAGGAATCCGAAGACCCGGTCATCGATCTGCAGCAGGGCCAGCAGATCGCGGCGATGTATGTCTCGTTCGCCAGCGAGCGCCTGAACAACAACCAGATCACCGACTATCTCACCCGGGTCATCCAGCCGCGGCTGGTCACCGTGGCGGGCGTGCAGCGCGCGGAAATTCTGGGCGCAGGGTCGTTCGCGATGCGCGTCTGGCTGAAGCCGGACCGCATGACCGCACTGCAGGTCACCGCCAGCGACGTCGACACGGCGCTGCGCAACAACAACGTACTTTCAGCGCTGGGGTCCACCAAAGGCCAGATGGTGTCGGTGGATCTCACTGCGCGCACCGATCTGCGTACGCCGGACGAGTTCCGCGAACTGGTCATCCGCGAACAGGACGGCGCCATCGTGCGCCTTGGCGACATTGCCGATGTGGTGCTGGGCTCGGAAAACTACGGCACTTCCGTGCGCATCAACGGCCAAGCGGCTACGTTCATGGCGATCTATGTCTCGCCGAACGCCAATGCGCTGGATGTGATCAAAGAAGTGCGCAAGGCATGGGATGCGGAGATCATTCCGCAGTTGCCCGAAGGCATGGTCGGCACCATTCCCTACGACAGCACCGAGGCCATCCAGGACGCCATCGATGAAGTGATCACCACCATCATCGAAGCGGTGATCATCGTGATCGTGGTGATCTATCTGTTCCTGGGATCGTTCCGCAGCGTGCTGATCCCGGCGGTCACCGTACCCCTTTCGCTGGTGGGCACGCTGTTCCTGATGCTAGTGATGGGTTTCACCATCAATCTGCTGACTTTGCTGGCGATGGTGCTGGCGATCGGCATCGAGGACGACGATGCGATCATCGTGTTGGAGAATATCCATCGCCATATCGAAGATGGCATGTCGCCGCGCGACGCCGCGCTTCGCGGCGCGCGCGAACTCGCTTGGCCGGTGGTGGCGATGACCACCACACTGGTCGCAGTCTATCTGCCCATCGGTTTTCAGGGCGGCCTGACCGGCGTGCTATTCACCGAATTCGCGTTCACGCTGGCCGGCGCAGTGCTGTTGTCGGGAGTCATCGCGCTGACGCTGTCGCCGATGATGAGCGCGAAGATGCTCAAGCCACATAGCGAAGGCGGCAAGAGCAGATTCGAGCGCTGGCTGGATACGCGCTTCGACCGTCTTCGTCACGGCTATCAGCGAAGGCTTCATGGCGCGCTCGATACCAAGGGCGTGATCGGCATCTTCGGGGCGATCGTCTTCGTATCGTGCGTGTTTCTTTACATGCAGTCGCCGCAGGAGCCGGCGCCCGCCGAGGACCAGGGCTTCATCTTCTCCATCGCCGTCGCCGATCCGTCATCGACGCTGGATTATGTCGAACGCTATACCGAGGAAATGACCGCAATTACCAAGGAAGTGCCTGAAGTCGAGAACTACTTCCTGTTCAACGGCGGCGGCGGTGCCAGCAACAGCGCCATCGCGGGCTTCGTGCTCAAACCCTGGAGCGAGCGCAGCCGTTCGACCAAACAGGTGCTGGAACAGTCGCTGCAGCCGAAGATCTCCGAAGTCACCGGTCTGAACGTGTTCGCATTGATTCCGCCGGCACTGCCCAGCGCGGGCGGCGGCGGCGGCGGCGGCGAATTCATCATCGGCGGCATCGGCTCGCTGCAGCAATTGCAGGAACTGGCCGACGCCGTGCTTGCAAAGGCCTATGCCAGCAAACGCTTCATCTTCCTCGACAAGGATCTGAAGATCGACAAGCCGCGGATCGAAGTACAGATCGACCGCGACAAGGCAGCGTCGCTCGGCATCGACATGCGCACGCTGTCTGCGGACATGTCGGCGATGCTGTCGGGAGGCTACGCGAACCGGTTTGCGATGCAGAACCGCTCGTACCGGGTCATCGCCCAGGTGCAGCGCAGCGACCGCCTCAATGCGGAACAGCTCACCAGTTACTACACGCGCACGCGGACAGGCGAACTGATCCCGCTGTCCACCCTCGTCACCCTGAAGGAAAGCGCGCAACCCCAGGTGTTGAACCGCTTCCAGCAGCTGAATGCGGTGGGGATCATTTTCGCGCCGCGTCCTGGCGTTTCGAAGGGCGAGGCGCTGGCGGTGCTGGAACAGGCGGCCAGGGAAGTACTGCCGCAGGGCTACAGCGTGGACTACGCAGGCGAGTCGCGGCAGTTCAAGCAGGAAGGCACGACGATGCTGGTGACGCTGCTGTTCGCACTGATCATCATCTTTCTGGTGCTGTCCGCGCAGTTCGAGAGTTTCCGCGATGCGCTGATCATGCTGATCACCGTGCCGATGGCGATCTGCGGCGCGCTGCTGGTCATGAATGTCCTGGCGATCGTCAGCGGCATTCTCGGGTTCCAGGGCATCGAAGCCTTCCCCGGCATGAGCATCAACATCTACACACAGGTCGGCCTGGTGACGCTTGTAGGCGTGATTTCCAAGCACGGCATCCTGATCGTCGAGTTCGCCAACAAGCTGCAGATCGAGAAAGGGCTGTCGAAGCGCGAAGCGATCGAAGAAGCGACCGCGGTCCGCCTGCGTCCGGTACTGATGACGACCGCTGCGCTGGTGTTCGCAATGATCCCGCTGCTGATGGCCAGCGGCCCCGGCGCCGCGGCGCGTTTCTCGATGGGCATGGTGATCGCGTCGGGCATGACCATCGGCACCGCGTTCACCCTGTTCGTGCTGCCGGCGTTCTATCTGTACCTCGCGCGCGATCACGCGCACGACCGCGCAGCGACGAACGAAACGCCCGCGCTGCAAGCGCATCCGCAGCACGGTTGATCGCAGCGGAGATGTTCCCGGAAGGGCGCGCCACGGCGCGCCTTTCTTTTGCCCGATCAGAATCCCGGCGGCAGCGACAAGGCTTGCGCCATCGCCCGCGGATCGGGCGGGACGGCATGCGGCAGCACGCCCAGACACGGCGCCGGCAGCGCATCGCGCAGCAGTTCGACATAGGCATCGCGCTCGGCGAAATCGGGATCGACGCTGCTGCCGATCCAGCCGATGAGCGCGATGCCGTCCGCGGCGATCGCGCGTGCGGTCAATCGCGCATGGCTCAGACAGCCCAGGCGCAGGCCCACCACCAGTACCACCGGCAGCGCCAGTGCGCGCGGCAGTTCGCACTGGTCGAGCCCATCGTCCAGCGGCGCGGCCCAACCGCCGACGCCCTCGACCACCACGACCTCGCACTGCGCCGTCAACCGCGCATGCGCCTCCAGCAGCGGTGCCAGTTCGACGCGCACGCCCATCGCGCGCGCAGCGAGCTGAGGCGCGGTTGCCGCTTCCAGGGCATAAGGATTGATGTCGTCGTAGGCCGGCCGCGGATCGCTCGCGGACTGCAGCCGCAGGGCATCGTCGTTGCGCCAGCCGTACAACGTGCGTTCGCAGCCGCTGGCGACCGGCTTCATGCCGATCGCGCTCAGGCCCGCGGCGTGCAGACGATGCAGCAACGCGGCGCTGGCCACGGTCTTGCCGACGCCGGTGTCGGTGCCGGTGACGAACAGGCTGCGCCGAGGTGGATGCATCGATCGTGCTCGTCTGCGAACGGGAGCGCGCATGGTAATCCGGCTCGGCGGAATCCGGTGCGGCGCCGCTGCTACACTGCGCCGATGAGCTTCGCATCCATCCCTCTGAGCGGCGACAAGCCGGAACAGTACGCACAGCTGGCTGCGCAGGCCGAGGCGCTGCTCGCCGGCGAAGCCGACCGCATCGCCAACGCCGCGAACCTGTCCGCGCTGATTTATCACGCCCTGCCCGATCTCAACTGGGTCGGCTTCTATTTTTACGACGGCACCGAACTGGTGGTCGGCCCGTTCCAGGGTCTGCCCGCTTGCGTGCGCATTCCTCTCGACAAGGGCGTCTGCGGCGCGGCCGCCAGCACCCGGCAGACGCAGCGCGTCGCCGATGTCCACGACTTTCCCGGCCACATCGCCTGCGATACCGCATCGCGCTCGGAGCTGGTGGTGCCGCTGGTGCTGGACGACGCGCTGGTCGGCGTCTTCGATCTCGACAGTCCGGTTCCCGGGCGTTTCGACGTTGAAGATCGGGAAGGACTCGAAACCATCGCCACCCTGTTTTTACGCAGTCTGCCCCGCGCAGTCCGTGCATGAACCGGTGAGTGCCGGCGACACCGGGTTCGACTTCCCATCCCACCACGGACACGCATGGCCACCCCCTCGCTGAAACTCCGCAATATCGGACCGAAAAGCGCAGCATGGCTGCGTCAGGTCGGCCTGCGCACGGAAGACGAACTGCGTGCGATCGGCGCGCTGGAAGCCTTCATGCGCGTCAAGCGCGCGGGCTTCAAACCCAGCCTCAATCTGCTGTACGCGCTGGAAGGCGCGCTGATGGACTGCCACTGGCAGGACGTCCCCAGCGAACGCCGCAGCGAACTGCTGATCGCAGCCGACGCCGCCATCGCGCTGCTGCCGCCGCCCCGCGGCCGGCCGGCCGCCTCGCCGGTGACCACCACCCACACCGCGCGCGAAGAAGACGCGGTTCCCGCGTTCAATCTGTTCGACGAGCCCGACGGCCGCGACTGAGTTCCGCCTCCGAAGCCGGCCGCTGCGCGATGGGGTACACTGCGCGCGCTTCGAGGTGACCCAAAGACGTTCGTCCCAGGGTTGAAACGGGAAGCCGGTGCGTTCCGCGCGACATGCGCGGCACCATTCCGGCGCTGCCCCCGCAACGGTAAGTGCTTCAGGCCCACGCAATCGCCACTGTAGAGCTTGCTCTATGGGAAGGCGCGCGGGCCGC
Source organism: Lysobacter sp. (assembly GCA_043754745.1). Classification (GTDB taxonomy): domain Bacteria; phylum Pseudomonadota; class Gammaproteobacteria; order Xanthomonadales; family Xanthomonadaceae; genus Lysobacter_I. The sequence goes on along the minus strand of JAYUUH010000155.1, from coordinate 6,867 downwards.
GCCGGAGACATCCGGCAACGCACAAGCCCGGAGACCGGCCAAGAAGTCCACGGTTGCGATGCGGAGGGCGTTGCGGCGATGTCGTCGCTTGTCGTCCGCTCGTCGGCTTCCCGCTGGCTTCTCGCCCTGCTTTTTCCTCCGTTCGCGACTCCAACCCACCTCAACGCGCGCGGGTGTGCGCGATGGAGTTTCGAATGATGTTCCGCAAGTTTCCGCTGGCGCTCGCCATCACGACCGCGCTCGCGGCCGCCCTTCCCTTCGCCGCACAGGCGCAGGCGCCCTCCGACGCCGCCGATGCTCTCGACGAAAATGCTCTCGACGAAGTCATCGTCACCGCGACGCGTACCGCCGTCACCACCGACGCCGCATTGGCGGCCGTAGAAGTGATCGACCGCGACGCCATCCAGCGTAGCCAGGCCACTTCGCTCAACGATCTGCTGCGCGGCCGCGCCGGCATCAATATCAGCAACCAGGGCGGCGCCGGCAAACTGACCAGCCTGTTCCTGCGCGGCGCCGAATCCGACCATGTGCTGGTGCTGGTGGACGGCGTGCGCGTCGGCTCGGCGACCAGCGGCCAGGCGGCGTTTCAGGACTTGCCGATCGCGATGATCGACCGCATCGAAATCGTGCGCGGCCCGCGCTCCAGCCTGTACGGCTACGATGCCATCGGCGGCGTGATCCAGATTTTCACCCGCCGCGACAAAGGCCCGGCGCAGTTCCGTTTCCGCGTCGGCGCCGGCAGCAACGGCTACCGCGAAGGCGGCCTGGGGGTGGGCGGCAGCAACGAACGCGGCTGGTTCGGCATCGACGCCGGCCTGCAGTCCACCGACGGCATCAATGCCTGCGATCCCCGCGCTGCCGTGGTCTTCGCCGGCTGCTTCACGAGCGAGCCCGACCGCGATGGCTATGAAAACCATTCGTTCTCGGCGCGCGGCGGCGTGAACATCGGCGATTCGGTGACCCTGGAGGCGCATGCCCTGCACGCCAGCGGCCACAACGAATACGACGGCAGCTTCGTCAACAACTCCGACATCGTGCAGCAGGTGGTCGGCGCGCAGCTACGCTGGAAGGCGAGCGACCGCTTCGACCTGCGCTTCAACGTCGGCAGCAACAAGGACGAGTCCGACAACTTCCTCGGCAGTAAGAGCAACGGCAGCTTCGCGACACGTCGCGACAATGCCTCGGTGCAGGCCGACATCGCGCTCGCCGACGCGCAGTTGCTTACCCTCGGCGCGGACTGGCTGCGCGATCGCCTCGACACCACCACGAAATATGCCGAAACCCGCCGCACCAACCGCGCCGCGTTCGTGCAGTATCAGGGCCGGCTCGAAACAGACACGCTCGGCAGCCACGACCTGCAATTGGCGCTGCGCAACGACGACAACGACCAGTTCGGCAACAAAACCACCGGCACCGCCGCATGGGGCCTGAGCTTCGCCGACGCATGGCGCGTCACCGCCAGCTACGGCACTGCGTTCAAGGCGCCTACCTTCAACGAATTGTATTTCCCGGGCTTCGGCAACCAGGCGCTGCGTCCGGAATCCTCGAAGACCGTCGAAGCCGGCATCGCCTGGCGCGGCGAGCGCACCAGCGTGCGCCTGGATGCGTTCAGCACTGACGTGGACGATCTCATCGCCTTCGACATCGCGATCTTACTGCCGAACAACATCCAGCATGCGCGCCTGCGCGGCGCGGAATTGCGCGTCGACAGTACGCTGTTCGGTTGGAATCTCGGCGCCAGCGCCAGTTGGCTCGATGCGGAAGATCGCAGCAATAGTCCAAGCCGCGGCAACGAACTCGCGCGCCGCGCGAGCGAAACCGCGCGTCTGGAACTCGACCGCGCGTTCGGCAAGTTCCGGCTCGGCTTCACCGGCGTGGCCGAGGGTCGTCGTTACGACAACCTCGCCAATACCCGCGAGCTCGGCGGCTTCGCTACCCTCGACGTGCGCGGCGAATACGCGTTCGCGGCCGACTGGACCCTGCAGGCGCGCGTCGCCAACGTGTTCGACCGGGCTTACGAAACGGCGGCGTTCTATAACCAGCCGGGACGCGAGTTCTTCGTGACCCTGCGCTTCGCGCCCGCTCGCTGAGCGTCGCGTGCGGCATCCTCTTCCCGCCGAAACGCGGGAAGAGGTTTCCAACCTCTGCGGAGACATCGATGAGCCCCACCGTTGCATTTCAGCCGCCGCACATCGATCCGATCGATGCCGGCGACGCCTTGGCCTACGCCATCGAGCGCGAGCTGTCGGCGAAAACCAAACCGCCGGGGTCGCTGGGCGAGCTGGAGGTGCTGGCCGAGAAGATCGCGCGCGTGCAGCAGCGGCTGACGCCCGCGATCGAACACGCGCAGGTGCTGGTGTTCGCCGGCGACCACGGCATCGTCGCCGAGGGCGTGTCGGCCTATCCATCGGCGGTCACCGCGCAAATGGTCCACAATTTTCTCGCCGGCGGCGCCGCGATCTGCGTGCTCGCGCAGCAGTTCGGCGCGACGCTGACCGTGGTCGATGCCGGCGTCGCCGCGACGCTGCCCGCGCATCCGCAGTTGCTCGATCGCAAGCTGGGCATGGGCACCGCGAATTTCGCCCATGCGCCGGCGATGGACGCGGCGCAATGCCTGGCGGCACTGCATGCGGGCATCGAGATCGTCGAAGGTTTCGCGCCGAACGGCGCGGTGCTGCTGGGCGAGATGGGCATCGGCAATACCACCAGCGCCGCCGCGCTGATGCACGCACTGACCGGGCTGCCGGCGGCGGACTGCGTAGGCCGCGGCACCGGCGTGGACGATGCCGCGCTGCGGCGCAAAGCCGCGGTGATCGAAGCTGCGGTTGCGCGCCACGGTGCGGGTACTGACGCACTCGAAACGCTGGCCCACTACGGCGGCTACGAAATCGCGATGATGGCCGGCGCGATGCTGGGCGCTGCGGCACGCCGGCAAATCGTGGTGATCGATGGCTTCATCGCCACCGCCGCCGCAGCGGTCGCGCTGCGCATCTCGCCCGCGCTGCACGATTATTGCGTGTTCGCCCACGTTTCCGCGGAAGCGCCGCACCGGCGCTGGCTGCGGGCGCTTGAGGCGCGTCCGCTGCTGGACCTCGGCCTGCGCCTGGGCGAGGGCAGCGGCGCGATCCTGGCGCTGCCGCTGTTGCATGCGGCTGCGGCGATCCTGCGCGAGATGGCGACGTTCGCCAGCGCCGGCGTCTCCGGGCGCAGCGACGACGCCCCGGAATGAGTGCGTCCGCAATCAGCATGCTGCGCCACGAGATGCGCCTGCTGTGCGTGGCGCTGCAGTATTTCACCCGCCTGCCGATGCCGGCGCTGCGCGATTTCGACCCCGCGTGGCTGTCGCAATCGGTGCGGTATTTCCCGGTCGCGGGCTGGGTCGTCGGCGCGATCGGCGCAGCCATGCTGTGGCTGTGCGCGCAGGCGCTGCCGATGCCGCTTGCGGCGCTGCTCGCGCTGGCGGCCACGGTCGCGACTACAGGCGCATTCCACGAAGACGGGCTGGCCGACACGTTCGACGCGCTCGGCGGGCATGTGCCACGCGAACGCGCGCTGGAGATCATGCGCGACTCGCGGATCGGCACCTACGGCGCGGCAGCGCTCGGCATCGCGCTGCTGCTGCGCTGGCAGGCGGCCGCCGCGCTGCCGTTGATGGCCGCGATGGCGGTGCTGATCTGCGCCCACGGCGCCGCACGCGCGGGTGCCGCCAGCCTGATGGCATCGCTGCCATACGTGCGCCTGGAGCCCGACGCCAAGGCCAAACCCGTGGCGCAGGCGTTGTCCACGGGCCATCTGCTGGTGGTGCTGTTCGCGGGCGCATTACCGATCCTGATCTGCGCCGCGGCGTTCCCGCCGCTGGCGATGGCGCTGGGCGCTGGCGTGTTCGCGGTGACGCTGATCCGCGCCGGCTGCGCGCGCTGGTTCCGGGCCCGCATCGGCGGTTACACCGGCGACGGCCTGGGCTGCTGCGAACAACTGGGTGAGATCGCCTTCCTGCTGGCGGCGGTGGCGGTATTCGCCGCACAGGCATGAGCACACTTGCATGGAGCAGGCTTGCATGGAGCAGGCTTGCATGGAGCGCGCCTGCATGAGCATCCAGATATGAGCGCCGCCGCGACGCACGTCTTCCTGCGCCATCCGCCGCTGCCGGAGATGCGGGGGCTGTGCTACGGCCGTCGCGATGTTCTGCTGGCGCCGCAGGTCTTTGCCGATGCCGTCACCGCACTGTGGGCGATGCCCGATGCGGATCGTTTCTGGCGATTGCCGATCCTCAGCAGCCCGGCGCAGCGCTGCCTCGGGCTGGCGCAGGCGCTCGCGGCCGCAAGTGGGGCCGTGCGCGAGGTCGTTCCCGAACCGCGGCTGCTGGAAATGGATTTCGGCGACTGGGAAGGCCAAGCCTGGTCGGCGCTGCCGCGCGCGGACCTCGACCGCTGGGCCGACGACGTGGCCGGCTTCTGCCCGCCCGGCGGCGAATGCTTCGATGATCTGGTGCGGCGGGTCGCGGCCGCCCTCACCGGGCTACGCGCACCGCATCTGATCGTGGCCCACGCCGGGGTGATCCGCGCCGCCGGGCATCTTCTCGGCGCGCGACCCATCGCCGAGGCCGCCTCCATCGAGGTGCCGTACCTGCAGCCGATCCGCTTCGGCTGAACGGCTTCGGCCTAGCGCCGAGGTTGCGCCTGCGTCTCACCGTATGATATCCAGTGTCCTGCGCCGGCAACCGGCGTTTCTCCGCAACAGGCATTCCGAAGGACCTTGATGTCCTCCATCCCAGAACAGCTCAGCCCCGGTCTTTTCGTCGTCCGGCCACTGGCCGCCGCGGCCAAGGCCAACGGGCTGGCGCGTCTGGAAGGCAAGGCTAGCGTCAAACCGCTGGGCGGACGCACGCCCGGCTGGGTGGTGAAGCTGAACAAGTTGCCGAAGACCCCCCGCGCCGGCTGGAGCAACCTGCATCGGCTGCTCGGCGCCGGCTATCTGGTGCTGCCGGCGATCGTCGACGAGGCCGGCCAATATCGTTACCCGACCGGCCTACTGTCCTTGCGCTTCGAGGACGACGCCAGCGAGCAGGCGCTGCAGAACGTCGCCGCCACCTACGGCCTGGAGTTCGTCGGCCGCGCCAAATTCACCCGCCAGCAGGCCCTGTTCAGACCAGCCGACGGCAGCGACGTTTTCCTGCCCGACGTGAGTGGCAAGATCAAACACGACGAGCAGGTCGAAGCCGTCTGGTTCGATGCCGAAATCGCGTACTCGCGCGGCTGAATCTTCTTTCCTGAATCTTCTTCTCTTACAGGATGTGAGGCTGTCATTTGAATAACGCCATCGTCGCCCCCGCGACGCTTGTACCCGTCGCCGAAGTCGCCACCCGATCCGATGTGGGCGTGCGCATGGCCAACGGCGAATGGATCGACCTCGACCCGATGCCGCTTACCCTCGAAGCCGTCTCCGGACAGACCATCGCCCGGCTGTCGGGTTCGCCCGGTGCGGCCATGGTCACCGGCCGGGTGATGCGCGCCGCGCAGGCCTTCTTCGAGGTGCCGAGCAAAAGCGCGGCGGTGGCGTCGGTCGCGAAAGGCTCGAAATCGGCGACGAAAGTCCTCGGCGGCGTGCTGGAACGCAAGACGATCACCGCCTACATGGACCGCGAAAGCCGGCTGATGCGGATCCTGTACAAGGAAATCGTGCTGCGCTTCAAACCGCAGGTGCCGCAGAAAACCCGCAACGCCATCATCCGCGACAGCGGGCTGACGCTGCGCGTACGCAATCCCAGCATTCCGGAGCAGATGATCCTGAGCGACACCGCGATGCTGCATCCCGGCGAAGAGTTGGTGCGGCTGGCGGCGAAGCTGTCGACCCTGGACGAAGTGGCGTTCGCCGCGCCGAACTTCGTGTCGCAGTTCCGCCGCAGCGCGCCGGCGTCGGCGCGCACGCCCTCGGCGAAGCAGTGGCATCTGCGCCTGGTCGGCGCGGGCAAGGCCTGGCAGACCACGCGCGGCAAGCGCGCGATCACCATCGCGGTGCTCGACGACGGCGTCGATGTCGAACACCCGGAACTGCGCGGCAACGTGCTGCGCAATCCCGACAAGGACGAACCGCGGGATCTCTGCGGTCGCGATTTCTATCTGCCGTACGACGACTGCGATCATTACAATCCGCGCCCGAAACGCTTCCGCACGCCGTTCGACGACGTGAGCGGCAACGACATCCACGGCACGCCCTGTGCCGGCGTGGCGGTGGGGCGCGGCCCGAACGGCTATGGACTGGCGCCGAACTGCCGGCTGCTGCCGGTGAAGATTTTCCACGCCGACGACCTCGCCAGCGAAAGCCAGGTGGCCGATGCCATCCGCTACGCCGCCGCCTTCGCCGACGTGATTTCGTGCTCCTGGGGCGGCGCCAAGAGCCCCGACATCGAATTCGCGCTGCAGGATGCGCGCCGCATCGGCCGCAAGGGTCGCGGCACGGTCGTGGTCTGCGCGACCGGCAACGAAGAGAAGAAACAGCACGTCAATTACCCCGCCTCCGACCCGAACGCGATCGCGGTCGGCGCTTCTACCGACGTCGACGAACTGGCCTCGTATTCCAACTGCGGCGCGCAGGTCTGCGTGGTCGCGCCCTCCAGCGGCGGCGGCCGCGGCATCTTCGCCACCGATGTGTCCACGACGGGACGCGGCTTCAACGCCGGCGGCGCCGCCACGGGCGGCGCCGATGGTCTGTTCACCAACGACTTCAGCGGCACCTCGGCAGCGACGCCGCTGGTCGCCGGCCTCTGCGGCCTGCTGCTGTCGCTGAAGCCGGACATGACCGCCGAAGACGTGCGTGCGGCGCTGATCGCAAGCGCGAAGAAGATCGGCCCGGCTTCGGCTTACAAGA
>JAYUUH010000154.1:0-5320 GCA_043754745.1 Lysobacter sp. | reverse complement strand
CATGTTCGAACCATGCCTTGGCCGAACCCAGCCGGAACGTGTAGCCCCAGGCATCCATATCGGCAAACGCGCGCTCGATACCGAAACCGGGCAATGCGTCGGCCAGCAGCAGTTGCAGATAGCAGGTCGCGTCTTCTTCGCGCTGCGAATCGCTGGCGTCGGTGTGGATCGTCGAGCGGCGTTCGGTCGGCAGCACGATCAGATGACAGGCTTCGTGCAGCAGCGAATGCACCGGCGTGTCGCGGCGCGCATGCACGGTGCTGCCGATCAGCCCGGCCTCGGGCTCGCCCCAGTAGCTGCCCGGAATCGGCGCGGCATCGTCGACCAGCTCGAAACGCAGGTTGTAGTGGGCGAGCAGGGCGGCGACATCGGCCAGGTCGATGTCGCCGAGGGTGAGGACGCTGGGTTCTGTGGGAGCGGCGGAAGCCGCGATCGCGCTGGCGGACATGATTCATCGCGGCTTGCGCCGCTCCCACGAAAACGATCAGGGAATCGAAGGACGCCCGTCGGGCAGCGCCACCGAGATGTCGAGCACGTCGTGGTCGCCGTCCTTCGCCATTTCGACTCTCACCGCATCCACGTCGACGCTGACGTACTTGCGGATCACTTCCAGCAGCTCGCGCTGCAGCATCGGCAGGTAGTCGGGCGCGCCGCGGCTGCTGCGCTCCTGCGCGACGATGATGCGCAGGCGTTCCTTCGCGACCGAGGCGGTGTTCTTCTTGGGCTTCAGGAAATCGAAGAGAGACATGGGGTCAGCCTCCGAACAGTTTGCTGAAGAAACCCTTCTTCTCGAACTGGGTGAAGCGCATCGGCCGTTCCTCGCCGAGCAACCGCGCGACCGCATCGTCGTAGGCCTGGCCGGCATGCGATTCCATGTCCAGGATCACCGGCTCGCCCTTGTTGGACGCGTTGAGCACGTCCGGCGATTCGGGGATCACGCCCACGGTCTTCAGACCCAGCACGTCTTCCACGTCCTTGATGCTGAGCATTTCGCCGGTTTCCACGCGCCCCGGGCTGTAGCGGGTGAGCAGCAGGTGTTCCTTCACGCGCTCGCCGTTCTCGGCGCGCTTGGTCTTGGACGCGAGCAGGCCGAGGATGCGGTCGGAGTCGCGCACGCTGGACACTTCCGGATTCACCACCACCACCGCCTGGTCGGCGAAATACATCGCCAGGAACGCGCCTTTCTCGATGCCGGCGGGCGAGTCGCAGAGGATGATGTCGAAGCCGTCGTCCGCCAGATCCTTCAGCACCTTTTCCACGCCTTCCTTGGTCAGCGCGTCCTTGTCGCGCGTCTGCGACGCGGCCAGCAGATAGAGGGTTTCGAAGCGTTTGTCCTTGATCAGCGCCTGTTTCAGCGACGCCTCGCCGTGGATGACGTTGACGAAGTCGTACACCACGCGGCGTTCGCAGCCCATGATCAGGTCGAGATTGCGCAGGCCGACGTCGAAGTCGATGACCGCGACCTTCTTGCCGCGGCGCGCGAAGCCGCACGCGAGACTGGCGCTGCTGGTGGTCTTGCCGACGCCGCCCTTGCCCGATGTGACCACGATGATTTCAGCCAATGTACTTCTCCGATGATTGAGCAGGTTGTCGGGAAACGCACGTCGTGTGCGTTTCCCAAGTCGCGGGTCCGGCGCCGCCGAACTCGCTCTCGCGCGCTCAGGCGAGCGCGGCGATATGGATCTGTTCGTTGTCCAGCCAGATCTGCACGGCCTTGCCGCGCAGTTCGGCCGGAAGATCCTCCATGACCTTGTAATGTCCAGCGATCGCGACGAGTTCGGCGTGGAACTCGCGGCAGAAGATGCGGGCCTTGTCGTTGTCGCGCGCGCCGGCGAGGGCGCGCCCGCGCAGGGCTCCGTAGACGTGTATCGAACCGTCTGCGATGACTTCCGCGCCGGCGCCCACGGTGTTGAGGATGGTCAGGTCGCGCTGCTCGGCGTAGATCTGCTGGCCCGAACGGATCGGCGCGGTATGGACCATGCCCGGTTCTGCGGCCGCGACCGGCGTAGCGCTATTTTTGGCAGGAGCTGCTTTAGCCGCGATGGCCGATTCCGCTGCGGCGACAGGCGCCTGTCGTTGCTCTTTCGGGGCTGAAGCCCCTCCTGCAGAACCGTCGGCCGGTTCGTACTGCGCGCGGAACTTGGACAGCAGCGGCAGCCCGAGCTCGATCGACAGCCGCTCGTTGTCGCCGCTGCCCCAGGCCAGCGCGATAGGGATCACGCCGGCGGCGCGCAGGGCGTCGAGCAGGGCGCGCGCGGTCGACGGATCCGGCGTGCCGGGCAGGGCGCCGAAATCGACGATCACCGCCGCGCGTTCGAACAGTTTCGGCGCGCGCGCGACGCGGTCGCGCATTTCCGCGCCGAGGCGTTCGACATCGAGGAACCGTATGCGCAGGTTGGCGATGCCGACCTGGCCGATCTTGAGGTCGCCCGCCAACTCGTAATTCACGGGCGTCGCCGCACTCATGCGGCGGTGCCCGTCGCGCGCTGCAGCCCCGTGCCGACCCGCGACGCGGCGAGCCAGGGCACGTCCGGCAGGTTGGCGCCGTAGGTTTCGTGCACCCAGGGATAGCAGCAGAGGTCTTTCATCAGCATCGCGGCGCGCAGGCCGGTCTCCGGCATCATTTGCTGGCCGACTTCGCGGAAGCCGAAACTGCCGTGGAACAGCAGCGCCGGATCGGGCAGGGCGGGGTCGCTAACGGTATCGATGAAGACTTCGCAGGCCAGTCGCGGATAGCGCAATTCCGCATAGCTCTGGGCGTCGGCATAGAACGCGCGCCCGACGCCGCCGCCGCGGCGGCGGCTGGCGACCACGATGCGGTCGATGTAGAAGAAATCCGGATAGCGTTCGCCGAACCAGCGGAAGTTGCTGCTGTCGTGATCGGCATGATTGCCCACGCCGATCATGAAGCCGGTGAGCGTCCCGTCGCGTTCGGCCACGCGGAAGTATTCGGCGGAATCGAAGAAACGACGCAGGCGGTTCTGGTCGAAAGGCAGGATCGTGGGGCCGGCGGCATTGTTGAGGGCAAGGACGGAATCCAGCTCGTGCTCGCGCACGTCGCGGATGACAATCGACATTCCAATGACTCCGGCAGTGGCGTGCGGGGGCGGGGGGCCCTGCACCGGTATGACGCGAAATTATCGCATGCCCGTCACAACGGGGCGACATCGCCGCGTTTGAATCGCCCCGTTTGACCGGCCCCATCCCGTTCGGAGCGGTTCGATGCGTTTTGCCGTATCGCCGCCACCCATGACTTCCGGTGGGGTGCAGCCGGCGGCGGAGCGCCTACACTCCCTGGATGTTCAAACGACTGGATCACAGCCGGCTGCTGCGCTACTCGGGCCTCTTCACCTGGGCGGTGGTCAGCGTGCCGCTGCTGTACAGCTGGATCATGCCGATGCTGGCGGATTCGGAAGACGACCAGTTCCTGCTGCTGACCATGCCGTGGCAGGGCTGGTTGGCCTATGGCGCCTTCGGCGCCGCCTACGCGTGGCTGACCCGGGGCTTGGGCACGCGCCGGCCAGGGCTGTTCGACTACATGCTGCTGGTGGTGCTGACCCCTGCCGCGATCGGGCTGGGATATTACAGCGAGAGCGGGCTGGGCAGCCTCCTGCTCATGGTGGCGGCCTGCGCATTGCCATGGCTGCTCTCGCTGAGGCTGGGCGTCGCCTGGCTGCTGCTAAGCCAACTGGCGGTGGTACCCGTGTTCATGCGCCGCGATTTCACCCCTATCGAAGCGGTGATGCAGTCCCTGCTGTATGCCGGGTTTGCCGGATTCGTGTACGCCACCAGTCTGGTCGCGCGTCAGCAGGCGCAGGCCCGGGAGGAACAGCGCCGGCTGAATTCGGAACTCCGCGCTACCCGGGCCCTGCTGGCCGAAAGCGTCCGGGTCAACGAGCGCACCCGCATTTCCCGCGAGCTTCACGACCTGCTGGGGCATCATCTGACCGCCCTCAGCCTGAATCTGGAGGTCGCCAACCATCTGGTCGAGGGCAAGGCCCAGGAGCACGTCTCCCAGGCCCACACCCTCGCGAAACTGCTGCTCAGCGATGTCCGCGAGGCGGTCAGCCAGATCCGCGAAGACGACGCCATCGACATGGCGGCCACCTTGTTGCCGCTGGCCGACAACGTGCCCGGGCTGGAGATCGAGATGCTGCTGCCGGTGCCGTTCCTGCTGGACGACCCCGAGCGAGCCCACGTTCTGCTGCGCTGCACGCAGGAAATCGTCACCAATGTGGTGCGGCACGCCCAGGCCACGACCCTCGATCTGGACTATCGGTGGCACGGCGATGGCGTTCAGGTGGTGGCCCGCGACAATGGCCGCGGCGCCGCCGAGGCGCCGGTCGCAGGGAATGGTCTGCGCGGCATGCGCGAACGCCTCGCGGCCTATGGCGGCCAGGTCGAGATCGAAACCCGCCCGGGGCAGGGCTTCTGCCTGACGCTGTATCTACCGGTCGTGCAGGCGACGGATCGGATGGGCCTGCCGCTGGGACGGGCGCCGACGCCGACAGGCACCGCTCCGGTCCCGGGAATCGCGGTATGAACTCCGTCTGCCTCTCTTTTCCGGCAGTTCCCGTATTTCCCATGGACGGTTCGCCGTCCGATCCGCGAAACGGCCAAGATGGCCGGCGCATTCACGGCTTCAAGCAGGAGACGACATGATTCGCGTTTGTCTGGTCGACGATCAGACCCTGGTACGCCAGGGCATCCGTTCCTTGTTGGCGCTCGCCGAAGGCATCGAAGTGGTCGCCGAGGCATCCGATGGCCGTCAGGCGGTCGAGCTGATCCCGCAGATCAACCCCGATGTCGTCCTGATGGACATGCGGATGCCGGCGATGTCGGGCCTGGAAGCCCTGCAGGCGCTCAGCAAGGCCAATCAACTGCCGCCGACGATCATCCTGACCACCTTCGACGACGATCAACTGGTGTTGGCCGGCATGAAGGCCGGGGCCAAGGGCTATCTGCTGAAGGATGTGTCGCTGGAACAACTGGTCGGCGCCATCCAGGCGGTGGCCGGCGGCGGTTCGCTGGTGCAGCCGGCGGTGACCCAGCGTCTGTTGTCCGGGCTGGAGCACATGCGCAACGATTTCGTGAGCCTCGACCGCCCGGATCCGCTGACGGATCGCGAAACCGAGATCCTGCGCCTGATGGCCTCGGGCTTCTCCAACAAGGAGATCGCCAATTCGCTGGGCGTGGCCGAGGGAACGGTGAAGAACCACGTGTCCAACATCCTGTCCAAACTCGGGGTGCGCGACCGCACCCACGCGGTATTGAAGGCGTTCGAGTTGAAGCTGGTCTGATTCTTCGACAAGCTCACGAC
>JAYUUH010000153.1:0-5328 GCA_043754745.1 Lysobacter sp. | reverse complement strand
CGGTGATCGTCGATGAATGGCACGAACTGGTCGGCAACAAGCGCGGCGTCCTGCTGCAGTTGGGACTGGCGCGTTTGCGCGCAATGTCGCCGACGCTTCGCCTGTGGGGTTTGTCCGCGACTCTAGGCAATCTGCAGGAAACCCGCGACGTGCTGCTGCCGCATGCGCCCGACAGCACGATCGTCTCGTCGCCGCTGCCGCGTGCGGTCGAAGTCGAGACGCTGCTCCCGGACGCCGGCGAACGCTTCGTCTGGTCGGGGCACCTCGGCCTGGGGCAATTGGCGAAAGTCATCGAGCGCATCTTCGCAGTGCGATCGAGCCTGCTGTTCACCAATACGCGTGCGCAGGCGGAACTGTGGCATCAGGCCCTTGCGGCGGTGTGGCCCGAAGATCCGTCGACGCTGGCCCTGCATCACGGTTCGCTCGACGCCGGACTGCGTGCCGATGCCGAACAGGGACTGCGCGACGGCCGCGTGCGCTGCGTCGTCACCACATCCAGCCTCGATCTGGGCGTGGACTATCCAGCGGTCGATCAGGTGTTCCAGATCGGCAGCCCAAAAGGCATAGCGCGGCTGCGGCAGCGCGCGGGACGTTCGCGGCACCGTCCCGGCGAGTCCGGCCATGTGATCTGCGTGCCCACCCATGCGCTGGAACTGCTCGAATACGCCGCGGCGCGCATCGCGCTGGCGCGGGGCGATGTCGAGCCGCGGCCGCCGCCGGTGTTGTGCGAAGACGTGCTGGCGCAGCATTGCGTTACGCTCGCGCTGGGCGGCGGTTTTGCGGCGGATGCCCTCTACGCCGAAGTGCGCGGCACCCATGCCTATGCGGCGCTCGACGCCGACCGGTGGCAGGCGGTGCTCGATTTCATCGTCCGCGGTGGACAGGCACTGACTGCATATCCGGACTTCCAGCGCGTCGTGCTCGACGACGACGGCATCCATCGCGTGCACGATCGCCGCATCGCACTGCGCCACCGCCTTTCCATCGGCACGATCACCAGCGATGGCTCGGTTTCGGTGAAACTCCTGCGAGGCGCGCGGCTGGGCTCGGTCGAGGAAAGCTTCGTCGGACGCATGCGGCCGGGCGATCGCTTCCAGTTCGCCGGCCGCATGCTGGAGCTGTTCCGTCTCGAGGACATGACCGCATTCGTGAAGATCGCCAAGGGCGCGGGCGGCGACGTGCCGCAGTGGCAAGGCGGCCGCATGCCCCTGTCCAGCCAACTCGGCCGCGAATCCGAACGCCTGTTCGACGCTGCGCCGGGCGATGCGCAGGCCCCGCCCGAACTGCGCGCGATCTCGCGCCTGCTCGCGCTGCAACAGCGCCTGTCCGCCCTCCCCGCTCCGGAACGGCTGCTCGTCGAGCGCATCCGCGCGCGAGACGGGATGCATGTGTTCGTGTATCCGTTCGCCGGCCGCATCGTGCACGAGGGCCTGGCGGCGCTGTGTTCGCTGCGCTGGGGGAAACGACAGAAGAACAGCTTCCGCTATACCGCCAACGACTACGGTTTCATGCTGTCGCCGGCCGATGCCGCCGAGATCGGGATCGAAGACCTGCGCGCGATGCTTTCGCCCGAGCATCTGCTGGACGACCTTTGCGAGGGCATGAACCTCGGCGAGCTGTCGCGCCGCCAGTTCCGAGAGATCGCGCGTATCGGCGGCCTGCTGGTGCCGTCGTTGCCCGGCGGTACGCCGAAGTCGATGCGCGCAGTACAGGCGTCGAGCGGCCTGATCTTCGATGTCCTGCGCCGCTTCGATCCGGGCCACGTGCTGCTGGCACAGGCCGAACGCGAAGTATTCGACGCGCAGCTCGATCTGCGGCATATCGAAGCGGCGCTCGTCGATTGCGCGCGGCGGACGATCGCACTGCACTCGCCACCGGGTTTCACTCCGCTATCGTTTCCGCTGTGGACTGACGGTTTCCGGGGACGCCTCAGCACCGAAGACTGGCAGGCACGCGTACGACGCGCCGCCCAGCAGTTGGAGAAACGCCATGCCCGATAGCGTCGAGGTGAACATCGGCGGTCATCCGATGCTGGCGCTTGCGGGACGCGCGCTGTTCTGGCCGGCGCGTTCGCGATTGATCCTCTCGGATCTGCATCTGGGCAAGGCTGACACGTTCCGCCGCCACGGCATGGCGCTTCCGAGCGGCGGCACGACGCTCGATCTCGAGCGATTGTCGACGCTGGCGGCTTCCACCGGTGCGCGCGAATTGTGGGTACTGGGCGATTTCCTGCATGGCGCCATCGAACCACCGTCGTGGCGCCGGCAATGGCAGGCATGGCGGGACGCGCACGCGACCCTGGAGATCGGCGTCCTCACCGGCAACCACGATGCCGCCCTGCGCAGTGCTGCCCTCGCGGTCGGGATGCTGGGGTCCGCCGTGGACGATGCGGGCCTCGCATTCCGGCATGCGCCAGAAAGCGTCGCATCGCACCACGTCGTCTGCGGGCATCTGCATCCGGTGATGCGGCTGCCGATGCTTCCGGGGCGTTGGCCGATGTTCTGGCTCAGGCCGCAGCAGACGGTGCTGCCTGCGTTCTCGCTGTTCACGGGCGGCTTGCAGGTCGACATGGCGGACGAAGACGATTTCGTGGCGTGCGTGGACACCGAAGTCGTTGCGTCCTTCCCGGCGCGTGATGCTCGACCCATTGCGCCTGCGGTGAGTCGGTAACGCGGGCGCGGACGATTTGCGAGTCGGCGAACGCAGTCCGACATTGCGTCATACACGATGCCGACGCACGGGTCGTGCAATTCGCGCAGCAAGGGGCGTCCGTGCAGTTCTGGACGCCATCGCGCTGCCGCGAAGTTCGTAATGCTCTAGCATTCGCGCGGGGGGAAAACTCGAAGCTTGACGATGGACGGGCGGGTCTTGACCCTCGTCGAAACCCGGGACGATGCGACCACTTCATCAGGTAACGAAATGACACATACGACGAAGAAATCCTTTGGCAAAGCGCGCCTTATCGTCGCCACCGCAGCGCTGTCGCTGCTCGCATTCGTCATCGCGATGAATTTCTCCACGCCCGAGAAAAAGCTCGAAAGCGCGCCGACGCATCGGCACGGCGTGCGCGACCCGCAGTTCCAGCGGGAAATGGGCGTGCTGCTCGGACCGTCGATCGTGGACGGAAACCGCATCGTCGACCTGCAGAACGGCGAGGAAATCTTTCCCAGCATGCTCGAGGCCATCGGCTCGGCGCGCAAGACCATCACCTTCGAAACCTATATCTACTGGTCGGGCGACATCGGCGAGCGATTCGCCGAAGCGCTTTCGGCGCGTGCGGCCGCCGGGGTCGAGGTCAATGTCCTGATCGACTGGGCAGGCAGCGTCAAGATGGACGATGCGCTGATCGACCGCATGAAGAAAGCGGGCGTACGCGTCGAGTGGTATCGCCCGCTGCGCTGGTACACGCTGAGCAGGATCAACAACAGGACGCATCGGAAGCTTCTGGTCGTCGATGGCCGCATCGCGTTCACCGGGGGCGTGGGCATCGCCGATGGATGGGCCGGGAACGCCAGCGGTCCCCGTCACTGGCGCGACATGCACTTCCGCGTCGAAGGGCCCGTGGCCCTGCAGTTCCAGGCCGCCTTCAACGACAACTGGATCAAGACGACGGGGACGATCCTGCACGGCGATCGATACTTTCCTCCCCAGGCGCACATCGGGGAGGTGAAGGCGCATCTGTTCGTGAGCTCGCCGGCCGGCGGGAGCGGAAGCATGCATGCGATGTATCTCCTCGCGCTGTCGTCGGCGGAAGAGAGCATCGATCTCGCAGCTGCGTACTTCGTGCCCGACGAACTGATCATCCGGGCGCTGGTCGCCGCGCGTGCGCGCAACGTCCGCATCCGCATCCTGCTGCCGGGCGCGCATACCGACTCGGACGTCGTCCGTCATGCATCGAAAGCCTCCTGGGGCGAACTGTTGGCGGCCGGCGTCGAAATCTACGAATACCGCCCGACGATGATGCACAGCAAGATGCTGATCGTGGATCGCGAAATGGTCTCCGTCGGCTCCACGAATTTCGACATCCGCTCATTCCGCCTCAACGACGAAGCGAGCCTCAACATCTACGACCGGCCGTTCGCAGAACGCATGAGCCTCGTCTTCGAGCAGGATCTTTCCGCCGCCAGCCCGTACGGCCTGAAGAAATGGGAGCGGCGTTCGTGGAAGGAAAAATTCATGGAAACAATCGTGCTCCCGATCCGCTCGCAGCTCTAGCGCCGGAGCGCCCGCGAACGCTGACGGCAAGCGTTCGCGAATGAAACGGAATGGGCTGCATGGAATTTGCGCATAGCGCATGCCTTTCACACCGATGCTGAATTCAATGCTGCCTGCTCCGCTGCGGTTGGCACGATCCTTGATGCGGTTTCATCAACGGCAGGTCATGAAGTTCCTCACACGCTTCCCGTACGGCTCGCAAAAACTCCGCCGCGCCGTTACTGCGTCGAATCCTGTTCCATCCCCCCAAGGAGCTATTCCCATGCAAAAAGCCGACACCCTGAAAGAACTCGTGCAGATCGCCCGCGACGGCGCCACGTTCTACGAAGAGTCGATCCAGAAAGTCGACGATCAGCGACTGAAATCCATGTTCACGGACATGGCGAAGCACAAGCGGGATCTCATCCAGTCGCTGTCCTCGACGCTGCGCGTTCACGATGAAGATGTCCCGGAAGACGGCACGGTCGCCGGAAAGTTCAGGCAGGGCTATGCCGATCTGCGCGCCGCGCTGACCAAGGACGACGCGAAGGTCTATGTCTCCCAACTGGAGGAATCCGAAGATCGACTGTTGCACCATTTCGAGGATGCCCTTGAAAGCATCGACGACCCGACCGTGAAGAACGTGCTGCAGGTCCACATGCCACAGGTGCGTGCCTGTCACGACCAGATGCGCGAACTGAAGAAGGCCGCGCAGAACTGATGCGCCGCCGCCTGCCGGACGTCACCGTTCGGCAGGCGGTTCCCGCACGTCCGGTCTCCATCGCCAATCGCTGCATCGTCCAGAGTGCACCTTTCAGCCCGAGAAACGGCCTTGCAGGCGGTGCGGTTTAGCCCAACCCGCTTCTCCATAGTTATCGACGAAATAGACGCAGACATCGGCCATGCCGATGCTGCAGGGAAAGATCCAGACCGTGGCGTCCTGTTTGTCTCGGGTGATGAACCAGAGGCCATCGCCCCTGGCCAACCCCCAACTGCTCACGCGATGCACCAGCAGATCGGCCTGCCCCTGCGCGGTGACGATGGCCACCCGCACATGCGCTTCGCCCATGCTCGCGGTCTGGTACACCCTCGCCATTCGTTACTCCTCCGTGACGACTTGCCCGGGACCATAGC
>JAYUUH010000152.1:0-5331 GCA_043754745.1 Lysobacter sp. | reverse complement strand
GGGGCGCCCCCCCCCCCCCCCCGCCCCGCCGGCGCGCACGCCGCCCTCGGTGAGCGCCGCAGGATCCAGCAGCTTCTTCAGATCGGCCGCCTCCAGCCCGCTGTCCTCCAGCGCCACATCGAACACCGGACGCCGTTCGCGATACGCCTTCTTGGCGATCGCGGCGGCTTTTTCGTAGCCGATGACCGGATTCAACGCGGTCACCAGGATCGGATTCCGCGCCAGCGCATCGGCGATGCGGTCGGCGCGGAACACCATGCCGGCGATGGCGTCGTCGGCCAACGCGCGCATCGCGTTCGCCAGCAGGCCGATGCTGTCGAGCAGATCCGCGGCGATCAGCGGCAGCATGACGTTGAGCTGGAAATTGCCGCTCTGCCCGGCGATCGTGATCGCGGTGTGGTGGCCCATCACCTGGGCGCAGACCATCGCCACGGCTTCGGGAATCACCGGATTGACCTTGCCGGGCATGATCGACGAGCCCGGCTGCAGGGCCGGCAGCTCGATCTCGCCCAACCCGGCCAACGGCCCGGAGTTCATCCAGCGCAGATCGTTGGCGATCTTCATCAGCGCCACCGCCAGCGCGCTGAGCTGCCCGGACAGCTCCACCGCGTCGTCCTGCGCGGCGAGGCCTTCGAATTTGTCGTCGGCCGAGACAAAACGCACCCCCGACATCACCGACAGCGTCTGCGCCACGCGCTTGCCGAAACGCGGGTCCGCGTTGATGCCGGTGCCGATCGCGGTACCGCCGATCGGCAGCCGGCGCAGGCGCTTGAGACTGTCCTCGATCCGCATCCGCGCCGATTCCAGCTGCGACGACCACGCACCCAATTCCTGCGCGAAGGTCAGCGGCATCGCGTCCATCAGATGGGTGCGGCCGGTCTTGACCAGCTTGCGCGCCTCGCGTGCGCGGCGGTCGATGGTGGTGCGCAAGTGGCGCAGCGCCGGCAGCAGTTCCTCGGTGACCGCCAGCAGCGCGGCGACCCGGATCGCGCTCGGAATCACGTCGTTGGAACTCTGGCCGAGGTTCACGTCATCGTTGGGATGGATCCGGCCACGCCCGCTGCGCATCACCAGGGCGGCGATGACCTCATTGGCGTTCATGTTGGTCGAGGTGCCGGAACCGGTCTGGTAGATGTCGACGGGGAAGTGGTCGTCGTGGTCGCCGCCGGCCACCGCCAGCGCCGCGCGGCGGATCGCGGCGGCGCGAGTCTTGGACATCAGCCCCAGATTGGCGTTGGCCTGGGCGGCGGCGGCCTTGATCAGCCCCATCGCGCGCAGGAAGCCGCGCGGCATCGGCTGCCCGGAAATCCGGAAATTCTGCACCGCGCGCTGGGTCTGGGCGCCCCACAGAGCCGCGGCCGGTACGCGCAGCTCACCCATGCTGTCGCGTTCGGTGCGGAAGGGATCGGGCACTGCGCCGATGCCCGGAATCGCGCTGCGTTTCGCCATGATCGGCTCCGATTGTCCAACTGTGGTCGAGTTGCGGGGAGCATACGCCCGCGGGCGTTTGAAATTGCGGGCGTTTACAATTGACGACCGTCCTCGATTGCGCCCCGTGCGCCCGCGAACCGCCCATGTCCGATGCCCAGCTTCTCGCACTCTCCCCGCTCGATGGCCGCTACGCGGGCAAGGTCGATGCCCTGCGGCCGATCTTCTCCGAATACGGTCTGATCAAAGCACGGGTGAAGGTGGAGGTGGAATGGCTGCTGGCGCTGGCCGCCGAGCCCGGCATCGTCGAACTCGCACCCTTCTCCGACGCCGCCGTCGCCCGCCTGCGTGCGCTGGCAGAGGGCCTGTCGGTGGCCGACGCCGTGCGGGTGAAGGAAATCGAACGCACCACCAATCACGATGTGAAGGCGGTGGAATATCTCATCAAGGAGCGGCTGAAGGACGATGCCGAGCTGGCGCCGGCGCTGGAATTCGTGCATTTCGCCTGCACCAGCGAAGACATCAACAACCTCGCTTATGCGCTGATGCTCAACCAAGCACGGCAGCAGGTGATGCTGCCGAAACTGGACGCAGTGATCCAGACGCTCCGCGCGATGGCCCACGCGCACGCCGGCCTGCCCATGCTCTCCCGCACCCACGGCCAGACCGCCTCGCCCAGCACCGTCGGCAAGGAAATCGCCAACGTCGTCGCCCGCCTGCAGCGCCAGGGCGAGACGCTGGCCGCCGCGCTGATCGCCGGCAAGATCAACGGCGCGGTCGGCAACTACAACGCCCACGTCGCGGCATATCCGGACGTCGACTGGACCACGTTTTCGCGCCGCTTCGTGGAATCGCTGGGCCTGGACTGGCAGCCCTACACCACCCAGATCGAACCGCACGACGGCATCGCCGAACTGTGCGACGCCCAGAAGCGCATCGACACCATCTGCATCGATCTGTGCCGCGACCTCTGGGGCTACATCTCGCTGGGGTATTTCAAACAGGCGGTGAAGGCCGGGGAAGTCGGCAGTTCGACCATGCCGCACAAGGTCAATCCGATCGATTTCGAGAACGCCGAGGGTAACTTCGGCATTGCCAATGCCCTGCTGGAGCACTTTGCCGCGAAGCTGCCGATCAGCCGCTGGCAGCGCGACCTCACCGATTCGACCGTGCTGCGCGCGCTCGGCACCGCCTTCGGCCATGCGCTGATCGGCTACGACGCATTGCTGCGCGGCCTGGGCAAACTCAGCGCCAATCCGGAACGTCTGGCCGCCGATCTCGACGCCGCCTGGGAAGTGCTGGCCGAGGCCGTGCAGACGGTGATGCGCCGCCATGGCTTGCCCAATCCTTACGAACAATTGAAGGCGCTCACCCGCGGCCACGGTATCGACGAAACCTCGATGCGCGGGTTCATCGCCGGCCTCGACCTGCCGGCCGATGCGAAACAACGCCTGCTCGACATGACGCCCGGCAGTTACATCGGCCTCGCGGAACGTCTGGCCGGAGAGATCTGATGTCGTCATCCCGGCGGACGCCGGGACCCAGCTTTCGATTGTGCGTTCCCAACAACATCCAAGGCGGGATCCGGCGTCCGCCGGGATGACAGGCAAAAAAACATGACCAAGCTACACCCACAATATCCTTTCGAGATCGACGCGCGGCAGACGCCGCCGCTCGGCATGCCCGCCGCCGATTTCCTGCGCGATTACTGGCAGAAACGGCCGCTGCTGATCCGCAACGCGTTTCCGGACTTTGAAACACCGGTGATGCCCGAGGATCTCGCCGGGCTGGCCTGCGAGGAAGGCGCGCTGTCGCGGATCATCCTCCACGACAAGGCCATCGACGGCTGGACCGTGCGCACCGGCCCGTTCGCCGAAGAAGAATTCCCGGGCATGCCCCACCATGACTGGACCCTGCTGGTCCAGGACGTGGACAAGTGGGACCCCGACATCCGCGCCCTGCTCGATCATTTCGCGTTCCTGCCGCGCTGGCGGATCGACGACGTGATGATCTCGTTCGCCGCGCCGGGCGGCTCGGTCGGCGCGCACATCGACCAGTACGACGTGTTCCTGCTGCAGGCCCACGGCCACCGGCGCTGGCAGATCGACGCCAGCGAAGCCATGGGCAAGGGCGTGCCGTCGGCCGACTTCCGCGAAGGCGTCGAGTTGAAGCTGCTCCGCGAATTCCACCCGACCCACGACTGGGTGCTTGGTCCCGGCGACATGCTGTATCTACCGCCGACCGTGCCGCACCACGGCGTGGCCGAAGACGCCTGCCTGACCTTCTCGGTCGGCATGCGCGCGCCGAGCGCCGGCGAGCTGTTGGGCGATTTTGTCGACACGTTGCTGGCGGATGCCGACGAATCGGTACGCTATCGCGACGAAGACCTGGCGCCGCCGAAGGACCCGAACGAGATCGACGCCGAAGCCATGCGTAGGGCCATCGCCGGCCTGAACGCGCTGCGGATGAACGATCCGGAGCGCCTGGGCGACTGGTTCGGCCGCTTCATGACCCTGTACCGCAGCGTTGGCGACGCCCTGCATCCAGGTCCGCCGCGCTCGCGGATTGAAGTCGAATTCGACCTGCAGCAGGGCGCCGCGCTGCAGCGCCACCCGTGGACCCGGGTCGCCTGGCGGCGCAGCGCCGAACGCAAATCAGCGGCAACGCTTTATGTGGCGGGCCAGATCCACGCCCTGCCGCTCGCCGATGCCCGCGCGCTGGCCGCCGCCGACACCCTGGACGGCGAAACCTACGCCGCGCTGTCGCCGGAAGGCCAGTCGTTGGTCCTCGACCTGCTCGCGCAGGGCCATTACCGGCTGGAGGGCGAAGAGTTCGAAAGCGGAGAAAACGATGACAACGCCTGAGCACAGCACTCCGAAAGGTAAGTTCCGGGTCGAGACCATCGACTACGCCAGCGGCGTCGACGACCTGCGCGCGGTGCGTGAGCCGGTGTTCGTGCAGGAACAGCAGGTGCCGCTGGCGCTCGAATGGGACGAACTCGACCCGCTCTGCGTGCATGTGATCGCTCGCGACGAAACCGGCCGACCCATCGGCACCGGTCGACTGACGCCTGAACGCAAGGTCGGACGGATGGCGGTGCTGCCGGACTGGCGCGGCCATGGTGTCGGCGACGCGCTGCTGCTGGCGCTGATCGACGAAGCCGAGCGGCTGCGCTGGCAGGAACTGCGCCTGCATTCGCAGGCGTCTGCGGTCGGTTTCTACGTCAAGCATGGCTTCGTGCCGTACGGCGAACGGTTCATGGAAGCCGGGATCGAGCACCAGAGCATGCGCCGGCAGATCGGCGGGCCCACCGTCATCGACACCCGCGACGCCGCGGTCGCGATCACCACCGCGATCGTCGCCGCGAGCCGCCGCGAGCTGTACATCTACAGCCGGGCGCTCGACCCCGGCCTGCTGGATACGCCGGAGGTGCTGGAAGCCCTGCGCCGGCTGGCCACCCGCCGCCAGCGCGTCGACATTCGCATCCTGCTGCAGGACGCCGATGCCGCGCAGCGCGCGCACGCGCCGCTGATCGGCCGGGGCCAGCGCCTCTCCAGCGTGTTCGGCTTCCGCGAAGCCAACGACCCGGCCGACCGCGGCTACGCCTCGGCCTTCGTCGCCAACGACAGCGGCGGCTACTACTTCCGCACCCTCGGCAACCGTTTCGACGGCGAGGCCGCGATCGATTTCGGCGGCCGCGCCAGCCAGCTCGCCGACGGCTTCATGCCGGTCTGGGAGCGGTCCAGGATCGTCACCGAGTTCCGCGCGCTGGAGATCTGAACGACAGCCTTCGACGCCATCGGGTCGGCCGACGCCGACCCGGAGCATTGGACCGACCCGGGCCTCCCGAGTGGTGCGCTGCGGCAACGCCTGCGGCTATACTTCCGGTCCTTTCGCCGACCC
>JAYUUH010000151.1:0-1831 GCA_043754745.1 Lysobacter sp. | reverse complement strand
CACCGCGATCATGGGCGTGGGTTTCGGCAAGAACCCGCGCGCGCTGAAGATCACCGTGATCGAACGCATCCTGTGGGCGTGGGTGTTGACCATTCCTGCGGCCGGCGGCATCGCGGACGGGCTGCTGCGTCTGCTTGAGGTGCTGGGCTGGGCGTGAGGGCGCGATCCGGATGCGGCGATGCAAAAAGCAGAGGCCCCGGCGAACACCGGGACTTCTGCGTTTGTGCGCTTGTGCGCTTGTGCAGCGGCCTTCAGACCGGCCCATGCAGCATCCGAATCGCGACGGGATCAGGGCCGTGCCCACGGCCAATGGAAATGAAATGTGCGCGATTCACGTAGAGCGGACTTCAGTCCGCTGCTTTTTTTCGGGACAGGCAGCGGACTGAAATCCGCTCTACGGAGTGTGTTCTGCAGGATTCGCTCTGCAGTATCCGATTACAGCAGATCGCCGCCCGCGGACAGCGCGCGTTCCAACTGGTCGCCCATGCCGCCGATCTCCAGAATCAGGCGATCCACTTCGCTCGGGCCGAGGCTTTCGTAAGGACGGTTCTCGCACAGTTGCAGGTACGGCACGTGGTCGAGTTCACCGATGGCGAGGTAGCCGACGCGGCTTTCCCAGTTGAAGGCCAGCGCGCGGCGGCAGTCGATGCCGGTGGTCGGCGCGATCACGGTGCTGAAGCGCAGATAGGTGCGGCCGTCGTCGTCTTCCAGTTCGGAGAGGAAGATCGCCTGGTGACGGCGGCCCTGTTCGAGCGACAGTTCGATGCAGAGCACGTAGGGCTCCTGCATCGTGATCCGGAAGTCGCCGGAGGAAAGGTGGCTGCGGACCTGTTCGAAGTTTTGCATGGGGAACCTGGGGGCAAGCGTTGCATTATGCTACCCCCCAATGGACGCACTGTCTGCCGCCGACCGTATCCTCGCCGCGATCCGCGCGATTCCGCGCGGCGAAACCGCCGCTTACGGCATCATCGCCCAGCGCGCCGGGCTGCCCGGACGCGCGCGCATGGTCGCGCGACTGCTGTCGCAGAACGATGATCCGAAACTGCCTTGGCATCGCGTGCTGCGCGCCGATGGCCGCAGCGCGTTTCCGCCGGATACGCCGCATCATCGGCAACAACTCGAACGGCTGCGCCGGGAAGGTGTGCGCATCGACGACCACGGCCGCGTGCGTCCGGCGAAGCGCGCGAAATCGGTGGACGAAGAAATCTGGAGCCAGGGGATTCGCGATTGATCGCCTTGCGGGCGTCAAACCGATCCGATCGGCGTCCTGCGAAACCATGCCGCGATGCTCAGCCGCTCGCGCGTCGCGGGCAGCACCTCGTGCTCCAGTTCGCTCAAAAAACATAGGCTGCCGCCGGTGGGAGGCACGTCGATGCCTCCGTCGCCAGCGCTTTCATCGCCCCGGCGCTCATCGTACCGATACAGCCGCAGCGCACCGCCATCGGCCACGCCCCAGTCGGTATTGAGGTAAGTCACCCACGACACCACGCGCGCATCGCTGTCGCGGAAGCGGTCGCGATGTCGGGCGTAACCGCCGCCGGGAGGATAAGCGGCGTAATGCGCTTCGCATTCGTCCAGGCCGAGAAACAGGACCCGGTTGAGCGTCATCCGGATCTGGTCCAGGCGCGCGAGGAATTCGCCCGCCGGCGCGCCGCAGCGAGGGTCGTCCAGCCAGCGGGTGGCATCGGCGCGGATGTCGTTGCGCACTGCGCGGCCGCCGCTGCGGCCCACCGCGGCCGGGGAGAGACCGCCCGTGGCATGCAGCCGGCGCAGGTCTTCGCGCAGCGCATCGCGCAGGCCGGCATCGGGCCAGCCCGCGATCCAGCAGGCG
>JAYUUH010000150.1:0-1836 GCA_043754745.1 Lysobacter sp. | reverse complement strand
GTGCGCAAGCCGTTCTTTTCGCGCGAAGGCGCCAACATCGAACTGATCGACGCCCAGGGCCACGTCAGCGCTACCGCTGGCCCCTATGTCGAAGGTCCGTTCGTTCGCCAGGCGTGGCATCCGCTATCGCGCTTCGGCGACGGTTTCCCGCTGATCGGCAGCTGGGTGGTCGGCGATCGGGCCTGCGGCATGGGCATCCGCGAGGACGCGACCGCAATCACCGTCGATACCTCGCGCTTCGTGCCGCACGCCATCGTCGACTGATTTCGGTTTCCGCGTGGGCATCTGCGGAGTGCCGCCCGGCATTCCGGCGCCGACATTGCTTGTTTGATCGATGCCGTGTTCGATCGATGCCCGTGTTGCGCCGATGGCGTCGCGAACCCCTGAACGTGTCCGGCCGCCTTGCGGCGGCCGGAACGATGCGACGATTTGGCTGGAACGATCCGGCGTCGGCCTGGGGTCAGTCCTTGCGAGCGTCCTCCGGCGCCTGCGGTCCGGGCGCGGCCTCGGTGGGCGTATCGAACAACTGCAGACCGATGCCGTACTGCGGCGCGGCGATGTCCTGGACGAGTTCCGCTGCGACGTCCGGCGTAGCGATGACGATTGCCGGAACGATTGCGGGTTCTGCTGCAGCGATCCCGGCGGCAGGCGATGCATCCGCCGTTTCATCGACAATCGCCACGACCGGTGCGAAAACAGGTTCGGACACGCTTTCGGCAGCCGGCTCCGGCACGATGGTGACGGCAACGGCTTCGACGACATATCCGATCGCCGGCTGTTCGACCACGGGCTGTTCGACGACGAATTGTTCGTATGCGCGCTCGATGAACGGCGGTAGCGCGTCGGCCACAGGCGCTGTTTCGATGACTGCCGGCACATCGATCATCGGGGCGCTAACTGCAGCCACCGAAACGGACACTGGCGTGACCGTTTCGGTGGTATCGACCGTGGGCGCTTCGATCACGGGTGCAGCGGCTTCGACCCCGACCGCCACAGCGACTGCGAGCGCGGCTGGAGCGGCGGTCTCGATCGCGGCCATCCTTGCCGGGACGGACGGTGCGGCCACAGGTGCGGCAACCGGTTCGCGCACGATGGCCGGGAGATCGTCGAAATCGAATTCCGGCTGGCTCCTGTCGACGGTCGGCTGCGAGTCGTCGCCGGCCATCACGTCATCGGCCAACATTTCTTCGCCCGCGACGGCGCCTTCACCGGCACCACGACGACGACGACGACCGCCCCGACGTCCGCGACGGCGACGTCCGCCGGCTTCCTGCGAACCATCGTCTCCGGCGTCATCGGCCGCATGTTCGAGACCGTCCGCGTCGATCGCGGTATCCAGAGCTTCCATTGGCGCTTCTGCGCCGTTGAAGGCATGCGCCGGGATGGTCGAAACCGCCGCCACTGATACCACAGGCGTCTGTACGGATGCGTCGACGGCCGCAGCGGTCGGCTGCTTCGGCGTTTCGGCGACAGGTACGCGTTCTTCGCGACGCGGCTGCTGTTGCTGTTGCGGTGCATTTTCCGCGCCTTCGGCGTTGGCCGGCTTCGGCGTCTGCTGGCGCGGCGGCTGCTTCGGCTGCTGTTGCCCATTGGCCTGCTGCCCACCGGACAGCTGCGTACCCTGCTGCGCCTGCTTGGCCTGTTGCGGCTGACGCGGCTGGCGCGGTTCGTTCTGAGCCTGCGGTTTCTGCTGTTGCGGCTGCGACGCCTGCGGCGCACCACGACGCGCTTCGTCACGGCGTGGTTCGTCGCGGCGTGGCTCGTCGCGACGCGCTTCGTCGCGGCGCGGCTGGTCTCGTCCGCCCTTCGGGCCGCGTTGCTGGTCGCGTCGCGGTC
>JAYUUH010000149.1:0-1837 GCA_043754745.1 Lysobacter sp. | reverse complement strand
GCGCATCCTCAATTCGCTCGGGCCACCAGACGCCACCGGGCCATCCACCGCAGGAACCGGCGGCACGGAATGGTCCTACTTCTTCAGTGCAGCCCATCCAGGGGCCCCCGCACCCGGTGTTCCGCGGCTGAGCTTTGTTTTCGATGAACAGCCGCAGTTGATTTCTGTTCACTGCCAGCGGACCCGCTGAGAGGCGGTAAACGGTCGCGTTATAATCCCCGCTTTCCGGCGACCGCCGATCGAGTGGAGCATCCCATGCCCGAAATGATGAAAGCGCTGGTGAAGCGCGAAGCCGCCAGAGGCATCTGGATGGAAGAGGTGCCCGTGCCCTCCCCCGGCGCCAACGAGGTGCTGATCAAGCTGGAGAAGACCGCGATCTGCGGCACCGACCTGCACATCTATCTGTGGGACGAGTGGAGCCAGCGCACGATCAAACCCGGCCTGGTGATCGGCCATGAATTCGTGGGTCGCATCGCCGAACTCGGTCCGGGCGTCACCGGCTACCGCATCGGCCAGCGGGTCTCGGCGGAAGGCCACATCGTATGCGGACACTGCCGCAACTGCCGCGCCGGCAAACAGCACCTGTGCCCGAACACCGTCGGCATCGGCGTGAACCGCGACGGCGCCTTCGCCGAATACATGACGATGCCGGCCAGCAATCTGTGGCCGATCCCCGACCAGATCCCCAGCGAACTGGCCGCGTTTTTCGACCCCTACGGCAACGCCGCGCACTGTGCGCTGGAGTTCGATGTGGTCGGCGAGGACGTGCTGATCACCGGCGCCGGCCCGATCGGGGTGATGGCCGCGGGGATCTGCAAGCACATCGGCGCGCGCAATGTCGTGGTCACCGACATCAACGACTACCGGCTGAAGCTGGCCGCCGACATGGGCGCCACCCGGGTCGTCAACGTCAGCAAGACCTCGCTGAAGGAAGTCATGGCCGACCTGCACATGGAAGGCTTCGACGTGGGCCTGGAGATGAGCGGCAACCCGCGCGCCTTCAACGACATGCTCGACTGCATGTACCACGGCGGCAAGGTCGCGCTGCTTGGCATCCTCCCGCGCGGCGCCGGCATCGACTGGGACAAGGTGATCTTCAAGGGCCTGACCCTGCAGGGCATCTATGGTCGCAGGATGTATGAGACCTGGTACAAGATGACGCAGCTGGTGCTCTCGGGTTTCCCGCTGGGCAAGGTGCTGAGCCACCAGTTGCCGATCGACGACTTCCAGCAGGGCTTCGACCTGATGGAATCCGGCAAATCCGGCAAGGTCGTGCTGAGCTGGAATTGAGCGGCGGCCCAGTCGCGCACCCGCCACACAAATAAAGAAGGGCGCCATCGGCGCCCTTCTTTGTTCAGGCTCGAACGCTGTCGATCAGCCGCCGATCGCGAAGGTCAGCACGAACTTTTCTTCGGCGTTGTCCTTGCCGAACAGGTTCTCGGCACTGTTGTCGGTGCCGATGTAGCCCAGACCGATATTGACCGGGCCGAAGTCGCGATTCACGCCGATCGAGTAGTCGATGTAGCCGTCTTCGCTCGACAGATCCTCGTCCACCGTGGTGTAGCCCAGACCCGCGGTGAGGTTGATGTCGTTGCCGACTTCCCAGCTGCCGCCCACCGCGACATAGATGCTGTCGGTCTCGGTCGCCAGGAAATCGTTGGTGTAGCCGAGGGTGGCCGAATAATTCTCGGCGAAGCTCAGCTTGCCGATCAATTCGTTGTAGGCGTAATCCACGCCGTCCGGCTCGCCGACATAGTTATAGCGGACCAGCTGCACGTCGAGGTTGACGGCGTCGGTCAGGTCGCCGTTCCAGCCGACGAAGGTGTCGACTTCGGCA
>JAYUUH010000148.1:0-1837 GCA_043754745.1 Lysobacter sp. | reverse complement strand
ACAGCGCGCCGATTGCGGTGGTCTGGCCAGCGGTCCATTCGATGCCGAACGTGGTGCGATCCATGACCCGATCGGCCATCGCCACCCACGGGCCGTAGGTCTGTTCGTACAGGCCCCAGAACAGTGCGCTGACCGTGATCAAGACCATCAGCATGATCATCCGACCCTTGTCCCGCGGGCTGATGCCCGACATCAGCAGGCGGATGAACCAGATGTACAGCGCTGCGCCCAGCACCACGGCCACGACTTCGGTGAGCGTGACCTCATGGCCGCCGGCCAGTGCCGACAATGGACCCAGATCGATGCGCGTCTGCAACACCTGCCATACCACCACCGCCGTCGCCGCACCGCCGAGATAGATCAGCCACTCGCGCGACAGCCCGGCGAACACCGGGGCCTTCAACATCGCCGGGTCGGCGGGTTCGGCCACGCCGTACAGATGCTTCTGGCCCATGACGAACTGCACCAGTCCAAGCGCCATCATCACGCCCGAGAGCGCGAAACCGTAACCCCAGCCGATGTTCTCGCCGATATAGGCCACGATCAGCGACGACAGGAACGCGCCGACGTTGATGCCCATGTAGAAGATCGTGAAGCCGGAGTCGCGACGCGGGTCGGTGTCGCTGTACAGCTTGCCGACGATCGTCGAAATGTTGGGCTTGAGGAAGCCCACGCCCACGCCGATCATCGCCAGCGAGGCGTACATGATCTGCACCGCGAAACCGTCCGGCACCGCATTGCCCACCGTGCCGCTGGCGGCGTGGCCGGTATAGGCCATGCCCAACTGGCCCAGCACCAGCAGGATGCCGCCGAACACCACCGCCTTGCGCATGCCCAGATAGCGGTCGGCCAGCAGGCCGCCCAGCAGCGGCAGCGCGTAGGCCAGACCCGCATAGGTGCCGAGCAGCAGATACCCATCAGTATCGGTGAACAGGTGATGCTTGGTCAGGTACAGGAACAGCAGTGCCTTCATGCCGTAGAACGCGAAGCGCTCCCACATCTCGGTCAGGAAGCAGACGTACAGGCCTTTGGGATGGCCGAGGATTTGGTCCTGATCGGACAGGGCGGGCACTTGGCTGGTCACGGCGATTTCCGGTGAGACGAACGACGGAGTATGCCAGCGGCGACCCGTCGAAGTCCGCTGCCGTCCGCCACCGCCGGCAGGTCCGGCCTCGGGGGTGTCTTTCGGGCTATGCCTCACCCTGGCTGCCGGCCTACCATCGCGGTCCGACTCATTGCGACCCCCGACAGGAAGCCCCATGTCCCCGATGCGCACCTCCCTGTGGCTGGCCCTGTGCCTGCTGATGCCCGTGGCCGGCAACGCCGCGCGCGGCCTCGAACCCCGCGACCTCGTCTCGCTGGACCGCTATTCCGCGCCGACGCTGTCGGCGAACGGCCGCATGCTGGTCTTCGCTAAGCGCAGCGTGGACTTCGCCGCGAACAAATCCTCGACCGCGCTGTGGGTCGAGGATCTGGTCGCGCGCGATGCCGCGCCGCCGAAGCGTTTGACGCCCGAGGGCTGGAACGTCAATTCGCCGGTGTTTTCCGCGGACGGCAAGAGCGTGTACTTCCTCAGCGCGAAGTCGGGCAGCCAGCAGCTGTACGCCATTCCGGCCGCCGGCGGCGAGCCGAAACAATTGACCGATCTGCCGGTGGATGTCGGCGGCTACAAACTTTCGCCCGACGGCAAGCGCGTCGCGCTGGCGCTGGAAGCCTTCGTCGACTGCAAATCCGATCTGGCCTGCACGAAGAAGCGTCTCGACGACACCGCCGCGCGCAAAAGCAGCGGCGTCCTCTACGACAGGATCTTCGTCCGACATTGGGACACCTGGGCCGA
>JAYUUH010000147.1:0-5399 GCA_043754745.1 Lysobacter sp. | reverse complement strand
CCAACGGCATCAGCGCCATCGCCCGCGTGCCTGGCGCCTTGCCCGCAAGCAGCGACCGCCTCCTGGCCTCGTCCTACGACGGCAGCAATTATCTGGTGCGCAGCCGCGATCTGCAGGTGATGAACCGCCTGCAGGCCATGCGGCAGCGGCCGGAGCCGGGCCGTGGCTGAAGCGGCGCGGCGCTTCGTGATCCTGTCGGCGCGGCGCAGCGGCAGCAATCTGCTGTGTACGCTGATCGACAGCCATCCGGACGCGCTGTGCCATCACGAACTGTTCAACCCGCGCGGCATCTTCACCGCCCTGGATCTGCGCGACATGCCGACGCCGCTGCACGATATCGCCGCACGCGAGCGCGATCCCATCGCCTATTTGTCGCAAGTATGGCGATACGCGCGCGGCCATGCCTGCGTCGGCTTCAAGATGACGCCGGGGCAGCATCCGGACATCCTGCAAACGGTGCTCGACGATGCGGGCGTCGCCAAGATCGTGCTGCGCCGGAACAATCCGCTCCGCACGCTAGTGTCCGAACGCATCGCCGAACGCACCGGCCGCTGGGAAGCCTATGCGGGCGAAGCCTGCGGCCAGCAAGCGAGTCCCGGCCCGCATCCGCGCGTCCGCATCGAACGCGATGAACTGGACCGGCACGTGCGACAGGTGGACGCCTTCTACGCCAGCGTGACCGATCCGATGCAGCGCAGCGGCCAGCGCTGGCTGGAACTGCATTACGAATCCCTGTTCGATGCGGGAGAGCAACAGCGACTCTGCGCCTTCCTCCGCCTGTCGCCGCGCGCATTGCAGGCGCGCAGCGTCCGTCAGAATCCCGAGCCGCTGGAACAGTTGCTCGACAACGCCGACGCGCTGCGCCGATCGCTAGCCTCCACGCCGTTGGCCCACGTCTTCGACTGATCCGTTCGACTGATACGTTCGACCGATCCCTTCGCACCGACCCGACCGAGACCGACGATGCGCGTCCTCTTCCATCCCGAATTCCCGACCATGGACGGCTACACCCTGGTCGCGATGCTCCACGAACTCGACTATCAGGGCGTGAGCAACATCGACGCGGATTACGACATCGCGGTCGCCTGGGCCGACCGCACGTGGATGGATCCCGATCCGGCCCTGGAGACGCTCGCTGAACGCATGCCGGTCTGGAACATCGACTGTCGCGACATCAGCAAGCGCCGCGTCGACGACGTCATGCGCGCGGTGTTCGGCTACGGCGCGGAAGTCGATCCGCTGACCTGGCACGGCACCTGTGCGGTGAAGACCGACGAGAATGCGCGCGGCCGCGGCGGCGTGACGGTCGCGCCGATCCGCGATCCGGACCCGCGCATGGTCTACCAGCGGCTGATCGAGTGCCGCGAACACGGCCGCACCGTTAACTACCGGGTGCCGGTGATCGCCGGCACCCTGCCGCTGTGCTACGTGCTGGAGCGGGCGCCGATCGTCGAACACCTGAAGACCGACGCGACCGCCTGCCGTCTGGTGGAGACCGACGAGTTGTTCAGCCAGGCGGAACAGCAGCGGATCCTCGCCCTGTGCAACGACATGCACCTGGACTTCGGCGAGCTCGACGTGCTGCGCGACGACGACGACGGCCGGATCTACGTCATCGACGCGAACAAGACCCCGGCCGGCATGGGCATCGCCTATCGCCACCGATGGACGCCGGCCCAGCGCCGGATCGCATTGCGGCGGTTGTCGGCGGCGTTCGCGCAGGCGGTCGCCGAAGGCCGGCCGCGGCGTGCGACGACGGCCGCAGAGATCGCCCGCGGCCCCCAAGCTGTCTCGCTCGGCACCGGATGACCGGCCGCGACTGACCGCATGCGCCGGCTTCGCTATAGTCGCGGCCATGCGAATCCCTCTGCTCCCCGCCATGCTGCCCGTCGTGTTCGGTCTGCTGGCCGCCGGCCTGTCCGCCGCCTGTCATGCCCAGAACGACACCGCGTCCATCGTCCAGATGCGCGCCGCACTGGACGCCGCCGAGCGCGGCGACGAACCCGACAGCCCTTTGCCCGCAGGCCATGCGCTGGCCGGCTGGGTCGAATACGCCGGCCTGCGCAAGCGCATCGATACCCTGCCCCCCGCCAGCGGCCAGGCGTTCCTGAATCGCTATCGCGGCCAGGCCGCGGCCGAAACCTTCCGCGAACAGTGGCTGGCGGCGCTGGCCAAGCGCGAAGACTGGCCGGCGTTCCGCGCCGCATGGTCGGATTCGGTGAAAAGCACCGCACTGCGCTGCGCCGAACTGAATGCGCGGCAGGCGCTGGGCGCCACCGACGGCGACTGGACCGCAGATGCCCAGGCACTGTGGCGCGGCACCGGCAAATCGCTGCCGGGCGACTGCGACGCGCCGATGGCCATTCTCGCTGCGAAAGGCGGCTTGCCGCCGGCCCTGCGCTGGGAACGCATCGAGAAAGCCGCCGCCGAATGGCAGCCCGGGGTGATGCGCTCCGCCGCGCGCGGCCTGCCGGCCGACGACTTCGCGCTGGCGAACGACTACGCCGCCTTCGTCGAATCGCCGCACGACCGCGCCCTGAACTGGCCGAAGACCCCACGCAGCCGCCTGATCGCCTCGCACGGTCTCGCACGCCAGGCGAAGGCGCTGCCGATGGCGGCCGAAACCCGCATGCCGAAATTCGCCGAGGCGCTGGGCCTGAACGATGTCGAGCGCGGCCGCGCGCTGTACCAGGCGGCGCTGTGGACCGTGGCTTCGTACGAACCCGAATCGGCGCGCCGCCTGAACGCGGTGCCCGATGTCGCCTACGACGAGAAGCTGCACGAGTGGCGGGTGCGCGAGGCGATGGCGCGCTCCGACTGGAAGGCCGCGCTGGCCGGCATCCGCAGGATGGGCGACAAGCAGCGCCGCGATTCGCGCTGGCGCTATTTCGAAGCGCGCCTGCTCGAAATGGGCGGCGACAAGACCAACGCCGCGATCCTGTACCGCGACGCCGCGAATAAGCCCGAATTCCACGGTTTCCTCGCCGCCGACCGCATCGGCTCGGCGTACGCGCTGTGTCCGTGGACGCTGAAGACCGACGCGACCGCGAAGACCGCGGTCGCGCGCGATCCGGCGTTGGCGCGCGCGATGTTGCTGTATCGCATCGAGCGCGGCGCCTGGGCCGAACGCGAATGGAACGATGCGCTGTCGCGCTTCACGCCGGAGCAGCGACGCATCGCGGTGGATATCGCCCAGGACAACGGCTGGTTCGACCGCGGCGTGTTTGGCCTGATCAACATCGGCGGACAATCGTATCCGGAGGAATCGCGGCTGTACGAACTGCGCTTCCCGCTGCATCACGACGCCATCATCCGCCGCGAAGCCGCTAAGCACCGCATCGACCCGACCTGGGTCGCGGCCGAAATCCGCGCCGAGAGCGTGTTCAATCCGAAGGCGCGCTCGCAGGCCGACGCGCGCGGCCTGATGCAGGTGCTGCCCAGCACCGGCGCCGGCATCGCCAAGCGTCTGGGCCTGCCGTGGCGCGGCGGCGACAGCTTGTACGATTCCGAATTCAACATCCAACTCGGCACCGCCTATCTGCGCGAGATGGAGGACAAGTACGGCATGACCTATGTGGCCATCGCCGCCTACAACGCCGGCCCCGCACCGGTGGCGCGCTGGCAGTCGCAGCGTCCGGGCATGGACGCGGATTTCTGGATCGAAACCATCAGCTATAAAGAGACCCGCGATTACGTCGCGCGCATCCTCGCCTTCAGCGTGATCTACGACTGGCGGCTCAACCGCAGCGCGATGCCGATCACCGACCGTCTCGCCGGCCGGATCGTCGATACCCGCAAGACCTTCGTCTGCCCGTCGCCGGAATTGCCGGCGCCGCCGGGAACGGCACCTTTGACCACACCCGCGCGCAGGAGCCAAAGATGAAGCGCATGTTCGTCATGCTCGGCGGCAGCGGTTTCGTAGGCCGCGCGCTGGTCGCGCGACTGCTTGCGCAGGGCGAACGCGTGCGCGTGCTGTCGCGCAACGCCGACACCCGTGCGCGCATTCCGGCGGGCGCGGATATTCTGGTCGGCGACGTGTTCGATCCGGCGTTCCTGCGCGACGCCTTCGACGGCGCCGATGCGGCGATCAACCTCGTCGGCATCCTCAACGAACGCGGCGACGACGGCAGCGGATTCCGCAAGGTCTATGTCGAACTCGCCGGCACCATGCTCGCGGCGATGAAGGATGCCGGCGTGCGCCGGCTGCTGCAGATGAGCGCGCTGCACGCGGGCGACGGCGAGAGCCATTATCTGAAGGCACGCGGCGAAGCCGAAGCGCTGGTGCGCGCGTCGGACGTCGACTGGACGCTGTTGCGCCCGTCGGTGATCGCCGGACCCGGCGATGGCCTGTTCTGTCGCTTCGCGCAATTGCTGCGGTTCGCGCCGGGATTGCCGCTGGGCGGCGCCGACGTACGCTTCCAGCCGGTGTGGATCGGCGATGTCGTCGATGCGTTCGTGCACGCGCTCGACGACGACGCCACCATCGGCCGGAGTTACGATCTGGTCGGGCCGGAAGTCATGACGCTCGGCGGGATCGTGAAACTCACCGCGGAAACGAAGGGATGGACGCGGTTCGTGCTGCCGCTGCCGGCCGCGCTGGGCCGGATGCAGGCGGAAGTCGGCGAACATCTCCCGGGCAAACCGATCAGCCGCGACAACTGGCGGTCGCTGCAGCGCGATTCGACCAGCGACGACAACGGGCTGCCGAAACTCGGCATCGCACCGACCGACGTGCGCGCGAAGCTGCCGGAGATTCTCGGCGTCGCCGCGTGATCGCGGCATAATGCCGCGCACTCCAACGCATCAAGACTAACGAGGACATCGCCATGGGACTGCTCGACGGCCTGCTGGGCCATGCCGGCGAAAAGCCGCTGGAAAATATCGAAGAGGAATTCGCGCCGCTGCTCGCGCCGGGCGAAACCCTGCAGCGCGCGTTCGCACTGATCCGCGACCTGATCGTGTTCACCGACCGCCGCGTGATCCTGGTCAACAAGCAGGGCGTCACCGCGAAGAAGACCGAGTACCGCAGCATTCCATACCGCGCGATCACCATGTTCTCGCTGGAAACCGCCGGCCATTTCGATCTGGAATCCGAACTGCGGATCTGGCTGTCGGGCCAGGCCGCGCCGATCGAACTGCACCTCGGCCGCAACTCCGGCGCGCAGCAGATCATCGCGCTGCTCGCTCAACATGCGCCGAAGTGAATTACCTATGTAGAGCGGCCTTCAGGCCGCTTGTCATTCGCGGCAATGCTTCAGCGGCCTGAAGGCCGCTCTACAGGTTCCATCGATGCACACCTATCTCGTCGGCGGCGCGGTCCGCGACAAACTCCTGGGCCTGCCCTGCGGCGACCAGGATTACGTGGTGGTCGGCGAAACGCCGGAAGCGATGCTGGCCGC
>JAYUUH010000146.1:0-5399 GCA_043754745.1 Lysobacter sp. | reverse complement strand
GTGGAGCGGCCTTCAGGCCGCGGAAGCCGTTGCCGCGAGGGATCAGCGGCCTGAAGGCCGCTCTACGGGCCGGCGTTGTCGTATTCGGAGCCGGATATTCCGGCGGCGATCAGTGGCCCCAAGGCGCGTCCGGCGCCGGCACCGGCCGGCTCAGGTCGAATTCCACCTGGAACAAGCGCCCATTGGGCCGCGACAGTTCGTAGAGGAAGCGGCGGCCGGGCTCGATCTCCATCGCCCAGGTGTTGGTCACCGAGGCGGTGAGACCGTTGGCGTTGAAGTTGGCGATGGATCTGGCATCCACCGGAAAGGCCTGGCGCCGCGCCGTGCCGGCGGTAGCGGTATCGCCGCCGTACATCGTCACATTGTCGGACGTGCCGTCTTCGTGGCGATGGTCGTGTTTCAGCCGCAGCCCGTCCGCGGTGCGGGTGAGCACCCAAGTGCGCGAACGGTCGTCGCCGACGTGGAAAGGCACCCGCGTGGTCTGTGCCCCGCATTCGCGGACATGCATGACCAGCGGTTTGCCTGCGAACGTGTCGTTCGCGGAGGCGGGCGTGTCCACCAGCACCCGTCCGGCGAAGGCCTGCCCGCAGTGGGTGCGGAGCGCGGCGAGGAAAGCATCGGCCGGCGCATCGGCGACCGGCGCGACCGACGATGACGGTGTGCCGGCGCAGGCGGAGAGCAGGCACAGCGCGGCGAGCGGAACGATTCGGGCAAGTGCTTTCATGGCCCCACCCTAGCGGTCCGGTCGAAACCGGACAAGGCGTTCAGTCGGCCGGCTTGCTCGGCGCAGGCTTCGGAGCCGGCTTGCTCTCGGCAGGCTTGGCGGCCGGCGCGGGCTCGGCGGTTTTGGCGGCCGGCGCAGCGTCGGCCTTGGTTTCCGATTTCGGCGCCTCGCCCTTTTCGGTGAGATTACGCTTCTTGTCGCCGTCCTTCTTGAAGTCGGTCTCGTACCAGCCGCTGCCTGACAGCCGGAACGACGGCGCGGTCAGCTGACGCTTGATCTTAGGCGCGCCGCATTCGGGACACGCCTCGGGATCGGGGTCGGACATTTTCTGCAGGCGGTCGAACTCGTGACCGCAGGCGTCGCACTGGAAAGCATAGATGGGCATGGAAGACCGTGGGTGCGCAGGGTGGGTTCGCGAAGGGAAGCAGCGACTGGCCGCCATTCTGGGGCCGGGCGCAGGGGAATCAAGCGGCGATGTCGGATTCAAGCCATTCCGGCACGCGGCTCCGTTCGTCGGAGCATCCCCGGGCCGCAGCGGGTGAATACGATTCCAGTCCGGCGACCCGGACCCATGTGCATTCGCACATCGGGCCACAGTGGCCGCCCGGCGGCGCTTGGCCCCGGATCGAACCCTGGAACGCACAACGGAGCGGACGATGATCGGCACAGCGCCTGGATGGATCAAAACAGTGGCGGGGGTGTCGCTCGCGATGCTGCTGGGCTGCTGGCCGCTGCAACCGGCGCAGGCCGCGATCGACCCCCACAACCTCGGCGCGAAATACGACGCGACCCAGGCCAACATCACTTTCCGGGTGTATTCGTCGCGGGCCACGCGGATCGAGGTCTGGATTTACAAGACCGCCGCCGGCGCGCAGGAAACCGTCAAATACGTGATGACCAAGGATGCCGCGACCCAGGTCTGGTCGAAGACCGCCTCGGTCGCGACCCTGAAGAATACGTACGGCATCACCGGACCGGTCTATTACGGCTACCGCGCCTGGGGTCCGAACTGGACCTACGTCAGCACCTGGACCAAGGGCAGCGCTACCGGCTTCGTCACCGATATCGACGCCAGCGGCAACCGCTTCAATCCGAACAAGCTGCTGCTGGATCCGTATGCGCGCGAGATCAGCCAGGATCCGAACACCGCGACCTGCACCGACGGCACCGTGTACGCCTCCGGCGCCCTGCATCGCAACAAGGACAGCGGCGCCTGCGCCAGCAAGGGCATCGTGCTGGCCACCGACACCACTTCGTTCGGCACCAAGCCCACCCGCGCCTTCAAGGACGACATCGTCTACGAAGTGCATCCGCGCGGTCTGACCATGAACGACACCTCGATCCCATTCTTCCAGCGCGGTACGTACGCAGGCGCGGCGCAGAAAGCGGCGCATCTAGCCAGCCTGGGAATTACCGCGGTGGAATTCCTGCCGGTGCAGGAAACCCAGAACGACCAGAACGATATCGATCCGAATTCCAGCGGCGGCGATAATTACTGGGGCTACATGACCCTCAACTATTTCGCACCGGACCGCCGTTATTCCTCGGACAAGACCGCGGGCGGCCCCACGCGCGAATTCAAGGCGATGGTGAAGGCGTTCCACGATGCCGGCATCAAGGTCTACGTCGACGTGGTCTACAACCACACCGGCGAAGGTGGCGCCTGGGGCGGCAGCGATGGCCTCACCGTCTACAACGTGATGTCCTGGCGCGGCCTCGACAACCCGACCTACTATTCGCTGACCGCCGATCTGCAGTATTCGTGGGACAACACCGGCGTCGGCGGCAACTACAACACCCGCAACACCATCGCGCAGAACCTCATCGTCGATTCGCTGGCGCACTGGCGCGACGTAATCGGCGTCGACGGTTTCCGCTTCGACCTGGCCTCGGTGCTGGGTAACACTTGCCAGCACGGCTGCTTCAACTTCGACAAGATGGACGCGGGCAATGCGCTCAACCGCATCGTCAACGAACTGCCGCCGCGCGCGGCGGCCGGCGGGAGTGGCTTGGACCTGATCGCGGAACCGTGGGCGATCGGCGGCAATTCCTATCAGGTCGGCGGCTTTCCGTCGGGCTGGTCGGAGTGGAACGGCCTCTACCGCGATGCGCTGCGCAAGAAGCAGAACCAGCTCGGCGTGGAAGTCGTCACCACCGGCACGTTGGCCTCGCGTTTCGCCGGGTCGTCCGATCTGTACGGCGACGACGGCCGCAAACCTTGGAACTCGGTCAATTTCATGGTCGCCCACGACGGCTTTACCCTGAACGATCTGTACGCCTACAACAGCAAGCAGAACAACCAGCCGTGGCCCTACGGCCCGTCCGACGGCGGCGACGACAACAACCACAGCTGGAACCAGGGCGGCATCGTCGCCCACCAGCGCCGCGCCGCACGCACCGGCATGGCATTCATGATGCTCAGCGCCGGCGTACCGATGTTCAACGGCGGCGACGAAGCCCTGCGCACCCAGTTCGGGAACAACAACGTCTACAACCTCGATTCGCCCGCGAACTGGCTGTACTGGACACGCAGCACGATCGAAGCCGATTTCGAGACCTTCACCCGGCGGATGATCGCGTTCCGCAAGGCGCATCCCTCACTGCGGCCGCTGAATTTCTACGCCGGTACCGATACCAACGGCAACGTGATGGAACAGTTGCGCTGGTTCAAGCCCGACGGCGGCGTCGCCGATGGGGCGTACTTCAACAACGGCAGCAACCATGCCATTGCCTGGCGCGTGGACGGCAGCGAGTTCGGCGACAGCGCCAGCGCGATCTACGTCGCCTACAACGGCTGGTCGGGCAACGTGAACTTCACCCTGCCGTGGCCGGGCAGCGGCAAGCAGTGGTATCGAGTGACCGACACCGCGACCTGGAACGAAGGCGCGAATACCGTCGCGAATCCAAGTAGCGAAGCACTCATCGGCGGCGAGTGGACGGTGTACGGCGTCGAAGCGCGGTCGCTGCTGGTGCTGATCGCGAAATAGGCGGATGGAGCGGCATCCTGCGGATGCGATGCCTCCAGACGCAAACGAAGGATTGATCGCATCGATCGGAATTCCCCGAAACCGTCGAAAAACGTCAGATACGACGCAAGCAGCCACTTGCCGGGTCGTTTTTTGACCTAATTGCCCTTGTGCGTCACCCAACGACGCGGCGCATCCCGCCGTCGCGATCATTCCTGCATTCTGCATGGCATGCGCGCACGCGACCGCGCTGCGGTCGCCTCCATGATCCGTGAGCACGTGGTGCGACAGCGCGCCATCGGGCAGAACAACCGAACGTCTGCGGATCACGCTCACGCCGCGTTGTCGCATCGGCGATCCCGCAGTGCGGATGTGGGACGCAGCACACAAAAGACGTCGGAATCTGGCACCGGATTTGCTTATAAGCCTCGTGGGAACGCTTCCACATAGCATCGTCGGAAGCGTTCCAGAAGGAACGCGTTCATCGGCTCCAGGATCGACAGCCGGCCATACCAAAGACCCCTTCGCACGGCACGGCAACGCTATAGGACTAGGACATGCTCCCACTCACTGCAAGCAGGACAGAAACGACGAACGACATCGTCACCGGCCCGGACAGCGTCCAGGCGGCCGTCGATCCGACGCCATACGATCCGCACCTGATCGAAGGTCTCAAATCCGACCACGCTTCGCTGCGGGCGACGCTCGACATGCTCGAGCACTACATCCT
This sequence comes from Lysobacter sp., assembly GCA_043754745.1. Taxonomy (GTDB): domain Bacteria; phylum Pseudomonadota; class Gammaproteobacteria; order Xanthomonadales; family Xanthomonadaceae; genus Lysobacter_I. The sequence goes on along the minus strand of JAYUUH010000146.1, from coordinate 979 downwards.
GCATCGCCAGTTCGCGAATATCCCTGGCATGCTGGCCCGGTTCGGCGACGCGCTGCAGAGCCATCTCGTCGAAGAGCGCGAACATTTCTACCGCCGCGTTGCCGTCTGCGTGCAGGACGATCCGGCGACAGCCATCTTCGTGGCACGCACCAGCGCCCGCATGGACGGCATCGCGCGTCAGGTCATGATCTTCACCAAACACTACATCGGCATCGGCGTGAGCCGGGTGAACAAGGACGCGTTCCGCCACGACCTCGACGTGGTCGCAGCGCTGCTGTGCGAACGGATCGAGCTGGAAGAAACGTCGCTCTACCCGCTGTACCGCCCCGCGCATCGCACCGGGCATTCCTGGGTCGACGCATCGCCGCACGCATTGGAATTCACGACGCGATAATCGCGACGGATGCCGTGCGTACTGCGCCGGCCGCAGCGCTCCGGGCTGGCGGCGCTAGGAAGCGAAGCGATGGAGGCCGAGGCCGATCGCAAAGCGAGCCAACGTGGAATCACCGCCGCGATTCAGAAACGAAAAGGTCGATTCCTCAAGGGAGTCGAACTGTTGGTTTGATGAGCACGCTTGAAAAACACGCTGCGGAGGCGATCCGCGCGTTACAGCCTTTCGTAGTAATTGGCGCGCGACGAGCGCTCGAACTGGAACGGCGCGACGTAGCTAGTGATCGACCGCCGGAAGTAGACATCTTCGATACCGTACCAGCGGCTGCCCACCCTCGCGATCGGCCGGAAATAGCGCACGCGGATCGGCGCGCACTGCGTCGCACCCAGCGCGAACGCGGATTCGCAGCTGTGGAAATGCTCGACGTAGAGATCGCCGGTCGAAATGTTCGCGCGATAGCGGGTGTCGTACAGATTCAGCCCGATCAGTTTCCAGCCAGAACGCGAGATCAATGTGAAGGCCGGCAAGTCGGAGTTCGCCGACAGGAACGAGGTCTGCGTCTGCGTGCCGTCGGCGTTGCGGATGAAG
>JAYUUH010000145.1:0-5414 GCA_043754745.1 Lysobacter sp. | reverse complement strand
CGCGCCGGCGCTGTATTTCGGCACCCGCGTGCGCTTCAAGTCGGTGCAGGCGGCGCGCGCGGGCGCGGTGGCGGCATGGGCCGCGGTGCGCGACGGCGATCGCATCGGCGCGCTGCGCGGCACGGCGCGCGAAGCGCCGGTGGTGCCGGCCTCCGGCAGCCGCGGCGCGCTGCGCGTACTGGATGCGATGGTGCGCTGGTATGCGCGTCCGCCGGAGCACGACGCCGGTCTGGCGGTGGCGCTGGATCACGCCGACCGTTTGATGCGTCCCGGCTCGCGGCTGGTGGTATTGGCGGACCCGATGAGCGTAGTCGCATTGCCGCCGCTGCGCTGGACGACGCTGGTGCAGCATCGGGAAGTGGTGGTGGTGCTGCTCAGCGATCCGCTGGAGCGCGAACCGCCGCGCGCGGCGCTGCCGTTCTGGGCCGAGCGCGGCGCGGGCGCGCAGGACGGACCCGCCGCCGCGACCGCGCATCGCGTCGAACTGGATCTCGCCAACCAGGCGCAGCGCGAGCGTTGGCAGGCCGCGTTCGCGACGCCGCTGGATGAGGCGATGGCAATCCTCGCGCGCAGCGGCATTCGTGCCCGCGGCCTGTCCACCGATGCGCCGAGCGAAGGTTGGCTGGATCTGTTCGCCGGGACGCGCGCGGCATGACGTTCCTGTCGACGGTCCGGTCGGCGATCCAGAGTCCATTGCCCGGCCCCGGGGCGACGCCCGATCCGTTGCAACTGCACGATGTGCATCTACCGTCCTCGCCATCGTGGTGGCCGCCCGCGCCGGGCTGGTGGCTGGTGCTGCTGGCGGTCGCGCTGGTGGCGGTCGCGGTCTGGTACGGGCGCCGCCGCGCCCGCCGTCTGCGCACGGAGATGGAGCGATTGTTCGATGCCGGCGTCGACGCTGCCGACGGCTTGCCCGCGCGCATCGCCGCGATGTCGGAACTGCTGCGTCGCGCCGCGCGCCGCAGCGATCCGCGTGCCGATCGTCTGGCCGGCGATGCCTGGCTGCGTTTTCTCGATGCCGACCAACGCGTGCCGGTGTTTTCCGCCGGTGCCGGTCGCACGCTGCTGGAGGGCGGTTTCCGGCGCGACGTGAGCGAACAGGAATACGCGGCGCTGCGCGGCATCGTGCGTGCGCGCTTCGTCGAACTGATGCACGGCAAGGGCGGGCGTTCGCGCTGGTCCCGGCTCTGGCACGGGCGCGGCGCTCAAGGGCGCGGCCCGAATGGGGGCGGTTCGCGATGATCGACACCGCGCTCGACACATTGCGCTCGCTGTTCGCCTGGCCGTGGCTGCTGTCGGCCCTGCCGCTGCCGTGGCTGATGCGACGCCTGTGGCCGGCCGCGCGCAGCGTCGCGCCGGCGCTGCGCGTGCCCTACGGCGAGCGGCTCGATGCGATCGGCGGCCGCAGCGCGCGCGCGCGCGTCCGCAGGGGCTGGGCCTGCTGCCGTGGCTGGCGTGGGCGCTGCTGTGCGTCGCCGCGGCGCGGCCGCAGCAACTCGGCGACATCGTCCAGCCGCCGCAGGCCGGCCGCGATCTGATGCTGGCGGTGGATCTGTCCGGCAGCATGGATGAGCGCGACATCGAACTAGGCGGGCGGGTCGTCACCCGGCTGACCGCGGCCAAAGCGGTGACCGCGGATTTCCTGCAACGCCGCAGCGGCGATCGCGTCGGTCTGGTCGTCTTCGGCGATCGCGCTTACGCGCTCACTCCGCTGACCCGCGATCTGCAGACCGTGCAGGAACAGCTCGACGGCACCATCACCGGGCTCGCCGGCCGCGCCACCGCGATCGGCGACGCCATCGGCCTCGCCACCAAACGCCTGCAGCAGCAGCCCGCCGAACAGCGGGTGCTGATCCTGCTGACCGACGGCGTGAACACCTCGGGCGCGCTGGATCCGGAAAAAGCCGCGCAGATCGCGCGCGACGCCGGTGTGCGCATCCACACCATCGCCTTCGGCGGTTATGGCGCCGGCCTGTCGGTGTTCGGCATCCCGATCCGCAAGCCGAGCAGCAGCGATGTCACCGATGAGGCCGGACTCAAGCGCATCGCCGAATTGACCGGCGGTCGCGCCTTCGTCGCCCGCGATGTCGATCAACTCGCGGGCATCTATGGGGAGATTGAGCTGCTGGAGCCGGTGAAGCGGCCGGGGCAGCGCCTGCGCCCGCGCATCGAGCGTTACGTCTGGCCGCTGTCGGCGTCGCTGCTGTTCGCGCTGCTGGTGCTGTGGCAACGCCGGGATGCGAAACGATGACGCCGCTCGTCCACGAATTCCAGTTTCTGCGGCCGCTGTGGCTGCTCGGGTTGATCGCGATTCCGCCGCTGCTGTGGTGGCTGCGGCGCAGTCGCCTGCGCCGCAACGTCTGGCGCGATGCGGTCGACGCGCATCTGCTGCCGCATCTGTTGCAGGGTGGGGTGGACGCGACCGGCGGATGGCGGGCGATCCTGCCGGCGGCGGCGCTGTCGAGCGCTTTCGCGCTGTCGGTGCTGGCGCTGGCCGGTCCGAGCTGGCGCACCGTGCCGCAACCGTTGTGGCAGGACCGCAGCCCGCTGGTGATCGCGGTGGACATGTCGTTCGCCACCCAGACCGACGATGTGCAGCCGTCGCGGCTGCTGCAGGCGCGCGCCAAGATCGCGCACATCCTGCGTACGCGCGGCGGCGGGCAGATCGCGCTGGTCGCGTATGCCAACGATGCCTACACGGTGTCTCCGCTGACCGACGACGCCGACAACATCGCGCTGTTCCTGGATGCGCTCTCGCCCGACGTGATGCCGCTCGACGGCAGCCGCGCGGATCGCGCCATCGAAGAATCGGCGCGGTTGCTCGCGCGTGCGGGTTTCGGTCGCGGCGACATCCTGCTGATCACCGACCACCCCGGCGGCGGCGCGAACTCGGCTGCGGTTGACGCCCGCAGCGCCGGTTACCGGGTGTCGGTGCTGGGCCTGGGCACCGCGGCCGGCGGCGCGTATCGCGACGGCGACGGCGACGTGCTCGCCGCGCGGCTGGATGGGCCCGCGCTGCGCACGCTCGCCGAATCCGGAGGCGGCAGCTACGCCGCATTCGCCCCGGACGACAGCGATCTGGTCGCGCTGGGCGTGCTCGAAGCCGACCGGATCGACGCCGCGGAAGCGCAGGGCAAGCGTGGCGCGGCGCCGCTGGACGAAGGCTTCTGGCTGCTGCCGCCGCTGTTGTTGCTGGCGCTGTTCGCGTTCCGCCGCGGGGTGCTGGCGGTTGCGCTGCTGGCGCTGTGGTTGCCGCTGCAGCCGGTCTGGGCCGCCGACGGCGATACGCTGTGGCAGCGCGAGGATCAGCGCCGGCACGCGCGACTGGCGAGCGGCGTTGAGGCCTACCGCAGTGGCGATTACGCTGCGGCCGAGGAGGCCTGGCGCGGCCTGCCCGGCGCCGAAGCCGCCTACAACCGCGGCAATGCGCTGGCGAAACAGGGACGTTACGACGAAGCGATGGCCGAATACGATCGCGCATTGCAGCAGCAGCCCGGCATGTCCGACGCGATCGAAAACCGCCAGCGCGTCGACCGCGCGCGCAAGCGCAAGCCGCTGCAGGACAACCCTCAGAACAAGCCGCAGCAGAAGCCGAAGGACAAGCCGCAAGCCGGAAAACAGCCGCCGGACAAGCCGCAGAACGATCGGCAGAAGCCCGGGCAGGACCAGCCACGCGATGCCAGCGACGGCCAGAAGCAGCCGCCCAAATCCGATGCGCAGCGCGACAACACGCCGAAGCCCCCGGACGCCCAGCCGCCGGACAAGCCGCAGGGTGCGCCGCAGCCGCAGCCGTCGTCGAAGCCGACGCCGGCCGAGCCGGCGCGGGACCGCTCAAAAGACGGGCAGCCCGACCGGCAGGCATCGCCGTCGAAGCCGTCGCAACCGCCGCCCGCGAAACTGGATCCGGCCACCGGCAAGCCGATCTCGCCCGAGCTAGGCGAACCGCTCGATCCCGGGGCGCAGTTGCGGGCGCAGCGCGAAGCCGATGCGGCGCTTCGCGAACGCATGCGTCGCGCGCAGGCGAAGCCACCGGAATCGAAAGGGCCGGATGCGCAGTCGGGACAGGGCGCCGATCCGCAGGAAAGCGCGGCCGCGCGCGAACGGCGCATCGCCAACGAAGCCTGGCTGCGGCGCGTGCCCGACGATCCGGGCGGGCTTTTGCGCGCGAAGTTCAAGCTCGAAGAGAAGCGCCGCCGACGCGAGGACGACCGCTAATGTCGCCGCGTCCGGGATTGCAGTGTTCGCAGGCGCTGCTCGCGTATGCGAGCGCATTGCTCGTAGCGCTGCTGTGGCTGTGCGCCCTGCCGGCCTGGGCGCAGAGTCGGGCATGGGTGGATCGCGACCGGATCGCCTACGAGGAAACCACGGTCCTGCATCTGGAGATCAACGTCAACGGGACGCAGCCGCCCCCCGATCTGGCCGCCATCACCCGCGACTTCCGTATCGTCGATCAGAACGTGCAGCACAAGGTCAGGCTGCAGAACGGCAGCATTGTGCTTAATATGAAGATACGCCTCACGCTGCAGCCGATGCGCGATGGCGAGCTTGAAATTCCAAGCATCCGGGTCGGGAACGACACGACCCGGCCGCTGCGTGTCTGGGTGGCGCCCTCGCGCGCGCCGCGGGCATCGGTCGCGCCGCCGCCCGAGATCCCGGGGCAGCCGATCTTCATCGAGACCCAGGTCGACACCCTGACGCCGTACGTGCAGCAGACGCTGGGCTACACGGTGCGGCTGGTCTACGAATCCGGACTGCTCATCGACGGCCGGCTCGACCACGATCCGCCCGATGGGGCTTCGCTGCAGAAGATCGGCGAGGATCAGCAACTCACGCGAACAATCGGCGGCGATCATTACAACGTGCTCGAACGGCGCTTCCTGCTGATCCCCGAGCGCAGCGGCACGGTGACGGTGCCGCCCGCGCGCTTCCTGGGACGCGGAATGGGCATGTTCGACAGCGGCTTCGGCGATGCCCGCAAAGAACTGCGCGTCCGCGGCGGCCCGGTCGTGCTGCAGGTCAAACCGATTCCCACCGCCGCGCCGCAGCCGTGGCTGCCGCTGCGCGGCCTGCGCCTGCGCTATCTGGAAGCCCCGACGTCGCTGCGGGTGGGCGAGAGCGCGGCGGTCACCATCGAAGCCGTGGCCGACGGCACCATCGCGAGCCAACTGCCGGCGCTGACACTGATCGCGGGAAGCGGCGCGCAGTTGTTCCCGGAACCGCCGCAGCCGGACGACCGCTTCGTCGACGATCGGCCGCAGGCGACCATCGTGCGCCGGGTGATGGTGCTGGCGGTGCGCGAGGGCGCGCTGCGCATCGCCGGGCCGCGCATCGCTTCGCCGCCGACTCGCCGATGCCCAGCACTTTGAGCGTGCGCGACACGATTTGCCCGCCGGTGTGGGCGGCTAGGCGCGGCG
>JAYUUH010000144.1:0-1848 GCA_043754745.1 Lysobacter sp. | reverse complement strand
AAGCCCGATCTGGATGCGCCGCCACGCAGCGCCGCCGGCATGGTGGCGGTGGCGCTGCCGCTGCAGATGGCGATGTACCTGTCGATGCTGCTGGCGTACTCGGGCATCGAGATGCTGTGGATCGCGCAGGGCTCGCACCCCAACAACGCGCCGACGCCGCCGCGCGGCGGCCACAACGAAGCGGAGAAGGTCGACGATCGCACGCGCATGCGCTTGGCGCTGGAAGGCAGCACCCACCCGGACGTGCCGCTGCTGCGCGAACAGATCGCACTGTCGGAACCGACCGGCATCGCTTCGCAGGTCAGGCGGTTGCCGCAGCGTTCCGAACTCGCGAACGTCGCGCCGATGGAGTTCGACGACGATGCGCGCGGCGTGCGCTGGGTGTTCAGTCACGACGACATGCGCCTGCACGGCTATCGCCTGAACGACCGCACGCCGGCGGGCACGCTGGGCGTCGGCGCCGCGAACGCCGCATTTCCGGTGCCCGCGCTGCCTGCCGGCGCGATGCCGGGATCCGCGAAAGGCGATGCGCTGCTGATCGCCGGCAACACCGCTTATCACTACGACACCGAATCCGGACAGGTGCTGCCGCGGATCCGTCTGCCGGACGGCGAGGTACTGGTCGGCGCCAGTCCGGTCGGCGAAACCCTCGGCGTGATCAGCGATCGCGCGCTGTATTTTTTCGATGGCCGCGAAGCGGTCGAGCATCAGCGGGAGATGACGCCGCGGCTGCGGGTGCTAATACCAGGTAACTACCACGACATCTACAACCTCGACATGATCGAGCTGGTCGACGGTTATCTGATCGTGTTCAGCAACAGCTACAACGCGCATGCCGCGGAAGGCGCCGTGCCCTACCAGCATGTGCTGCGGGTGCGCGACGGCGGCGCGGTCCAGACCATCGCGAAGCGGCGTCTGGACTACGACTATCCCGCGATCTATCGCTACCAGTCGTTCTGGACCTCGCCCGCGCTGTATGCGCTGCGCAACCGCGCGCAGCATCTGTTCGCGTCGCCGCTGCCGCTGGAAACCAGCGTGGCTGCGCCGATCCCGCGCAGCATGTGGCTGTTGGCCGGCGCGCTGTCGCTGTCGGCGCTGATCGGCGCGCTGTGGCGGACACGCCGGCTCGCGATGCCTATGCGGGTGCGTGCGGCATGGGTTGTGGTGTGCGGCCTGATCGGCCTGCCGGCGCTGGCTGCGCTGTGGCTGCTGTACCGGCCGCAGGAGAGCGTGGCATCGGAGCCTTCTGGAATGCGTGCGCCCGCCACTGCCTGAGCGGATCTCATCACGCAAAACAACGCGGGCCGACGCATCGGAGGTCCGCAGGAGAACGTCATGTCGAAGATTGCGAACACATTCGCGATCCGGGCCGCGCTGACCCTCGCGGCGCTGGCGGTCGCGCTGTTGTCGCCGCTGTCCTCGGTGCGCGCCGCCGGGAACTCCGAACTCCAAACCGAACTGCGCAGCGAACAACGGCGTCCGCGCGCGCCGACATTGCCGCGCAGTGCGTTCCTGCAGCGCGCGTCGATCATTTCGGTCGTGCTGTCGCCGGATGGACGGCAGGTCGCCTGGTTGAGCGAAGCCGGCCGCAATCGCGAAGTGTGGCTGCAGGCGACCGGCGGCGACGAACCGCGACGGCTGATGGCGCACACGCCCGCGCAGCCGTTGGCGTGGACGCGCGACGGTCGCTGGCTGCTGCTGGAATCGCCGCAGCAGTTGTTCGCGCTCGCCGTCGACGGGCAGGCCGGCTCCGGCATCGTGACCACGCTGGGCGGGCGCAGCGAACGCGCGCTCATGCGCGTGGACGACGCCCTGCCCGCGGCGGTGATCGTGATCGAACAGGAAGGC
>JAYUUH010000143.1:0-5427 GCA_043754745.1 Lysobacter sp. | reverse complement strand
TTGTGGTGCATGTGGAAGGCGGTATCGTCCAGCCGCACTGCGATCCCGCGATCCCGCAGTCGGTGCACATCGCTGCCGCTGTCGTGGACCTTGTGGTCGTCGCTGAGGATGCGCACTTTCAGCCCGCGCCGGTGCGCGTCGATCAGCGCCTCGGTCAGGCGATCGTCGGCGATCGTGTAGACGCAGACATCGATGGTGCGCTTCGCGCCCAGGCAGAGTTCGCGCAGCTTACGCAGGCAATCCTCGCCCGGCGCGAAGAACACGCTCGCCTCGACCGCCGGCGGGTCGGCGCTGGCGTCCAGGGTCTTCACCACCTGTTCCAGCCAGTGCAGCATCGTCAACGGCGCCGTATCCGGCTGCGCCCAGCGCTCGCGCACCAGATCGAACGCGCGATTGCGCAGATAACGCACGCGGTCGCGGCTCAGGCTTCCGCCGAGTTCGCGCAGCTCGAATTTCTCGTCGTCGTCGAGCACCGCATCGGTCGCGCTCTCGCGCAGCAGACGGTCGAGTTCGGCGAAGTCGGTTTTCGGCGTATCCGTCATGCCGTCCTCATCGCTGCGTCTTGCCCAGCAGACGATCCGAGAATTCATCCAGCGCCTGCTTCAACTGCTCCTCGCGCAGCGAGGCCGCCAACGCGGCGCCTTCGGTGGGTGCCGCGCGTCCGCGCTTGGCGGCGGTCTGCGGCGCACTCTGCATCGCGACGGTCTGCGCGGCGATGCGTTCGGCGAGCAGGGTCAATACCTGCTGCAACTGCAGCTGCTGTTCGGCGTGACGCTCGAACCAGTCGGGCAGGGATGCGTTCGCAGGCGTCGACGCCTCGATCCCGGCGATATCCGTCGTGCGCGATTCGCTCAAGCGTTCCGACAGACGCTCCAGCGCCGCGAGCATCTGCGGCCAGGGCGCCTGGTTGTCGGTGCGTTCGTTTTCCGGAGCAGGGGCTTCCGGCGATTTTTCGAGCGCGCGCACGCCTTCGACCAGATCGTTCAACTGCGCGACCACGCGCTGGCCGACATCGGCATCGCCGGCGCCCATCGCCTTGTTGCGCATGAAGTCGCGCTTGATCTGCACCCAGCGCGCGGCCATCGTGTCGTCCATCACGCCGCGAAGCTCGGCGAGTTTGAGCAGGTTCTCCTCGGCGCCGGTGGTCAGCAGCTGCGCTTCGCCGGCGTAGTGATCGGCGACCAGTTGCTGCAATTCCGAGGCATTCATCACCGGCGATATTTTTTCGACGAGCTTGTTCATGTTGCGGTAGCTGCCCTGCAGCCTGAACGCGGGCTCGGTGCGATACTGGTCGGCCTGCGCGGCGCTGGCGATGTACTGCTGGTTGACGCGATAGACCACGTCGCGCGCCTGCATCAAACGCTCCAGCGTCGCCGTTATTTCGTTGATTTCGGCCGCGCTGTAGGCGTGGATCAGGGCATTGGCGGAAAACGGCTTGCCTTCGATCTTGTCGACCAGCCGATACAGATCCGACAGCTCGCGGGTCGCCAACGGCGCCAGCACCGGGTTGGACGTCAGGCAGTTCTCGATGTAGCTGAGCTTGAACGCGCCCTCCATGCCGCCCAGCACGTCGCCGAGATTGTAGATGTCGGCACGGTTCGCGAGCATGTCCGGGATCTTGAACACTTCGCCGGATTCGGTGTACGGGTTGCCGGCCATCGCCACGCAGAACTTCTTTCCGCGCATGTCATAGGTGCGGGTACGGCCCTGCCACACGCCTTCGATGCGCCGCGTGCCGTCGCACAGCGAGATGAACTTCTGCAGGAACTCCGGATGCGTGTGCTGGATATCGTCCACGTACAGCATCACGTTGTTGCCCATTTCCAGCGCGAGATTAAGTTTCTCCAGCTCGCGCTTCGCGTTGGCGTCCGGCGCCTGCGCGGGATCGAGCGAACGCACCTCGTGGCCCAGCGCGGGGCCATTGATCTTCATGAAGATCAGGCCGAGCCGGTGCGCCACGTACTCCATCAGCGTGGTCTTGCCGTAGCCGGGCGGCGAGATCAGCATCAGCATGCCCATCAGGTCGCTGCGCTTGTTCTCGCCGACGGTGCCCATCTGTTTCGCGAGGTTGTCGCCGATCACCGCCAGATACACATCGTTGATGAGCTTGTTGCGCACGAACGATGTCAACGGCCGCGGCTTGAACTCCGACAATCGCAGCGCCTCGCGCTCGCGCGTCACCAGCGCCTGGCGCAGGGCTTGGCAACGGCGGACCTGCGGCAGGAAATGCTCGCGATGGCGACGCAGGCGCTCGCCCAGATCGTCGACGCCGAGCGATAGCGTGCCCTGCACGATCCGCGGATGCTCGCCGAGCAGGCCGCCGACATCGGCGCGCAGATCGGCCTCGCTGACGCGCGACAGCGCCTCGTCGCCGATCAGTAGCAGCGCGACGGCCTCGGGCAGATAATCGGCGTAGGCGCGCTGCGCCGGATCGGACGCCAATGCATCGAACCACTGTGCGGCCAAACGCCAGCGGATGCCGGGCCGGTCGCGCAGCGCGACGAGCGACGCCTGCAGTTCGTCCCACAGGCGTTCCGCCGTCAGGCGCTGGCGCAGAGCGTCGAGCAGTTGGCGGGCATACCTGCTGTAGATGAAGGACTGCCGCGGATCGGCGAGCACGGCGATCAGATAGTCGGCCGCAGCCGCATCCCATGCGGCCTCGACCGGCAGCGCCTGTGCGACGGCTTCGGCGCGCATCGCCGCGGCGACATCGTCGCGCAGGGTCGCAAGCGAGCCGCGATGCGCGAAGACGCGATCGATGCCGTGCGCGTTGCGCGCGCGGTCGGCCCATAGCGCGGCGTCCTCGCGATCGCGCACCAGGGTCCAGAACAGGCTGGCCCAGGCGCGCGCCGCGGGCGCGTGGATCAACAGGCCTGCACTGTCGCGCAGTGGCAGCAGCGCGGCCAGCAGCGCGGCTGCGTCGTGGTCGTGTATGCCCTTTTCGTAACCCTCGCGATAGCGCGGCGCCGCGAAATCGCGCAGCGTCCGCGTCAACAGCTCCGGTTGTTTCGCCTGTTGCCGCAGCAGATCGAGACTCAGTCCATCGGCGTTGCGCTCCGCGGCGGCCAGTACTTCGCCGAGCAGATACTCGCCCCGATACAGTTGCGGCGATTCCGATTCCAGGGTGATCTGCCAGAAATCGCGCAGCGCATCGAGTTCGGGATCGCGCAACGGCGCGAAGAATTCGGTGCCGGTCAGATGCAGGCTCAGACCATCGCCGCGCGGCAGCACGGTCAGGTCGAGCTCCTGGGTGTTGACGCTGAAGCGATGGCGCGGGCCGAGCTTGATGACGTTGCCGCCTTCCTCGAACAGCTCGCTGCGGTCGCGCAGCGCGCGCACCGCCTGGTCGCGCACGCCCTTGAGCCGCGACTCCACGTCGTCGGCCTTCACGCTGTCCTTCAATCCGCGCAGACGTTCGGCCAGATCGCGCAGCTTCAGGATCAGCGGATCGCCGGCGAAGAAGGCATTGAGTTCGTCCATGCCCGCGATGCGCGCGGTGCGGCGGCTCAGGCCTTCCAGAATCCGCGCCGCGGCGTCGGCCAGCGACTGGCTCTTGCGCTGGCGATCGTCCAGCAGCGTCTGCTTGTGGGCCTCGAAGGTTTCCAGCAATTTCTCGCGCTTGGCGACGATATCGCCGAGGAATTGTTCGTGTTCGCCGAACTGGCTTTCCAGTTCCTCCAATTGCACCATCAGCCGCGACAGTTCCTGATCGCAGCGATCCGGATCGCGCGCGGCGGACAGCGCGCTGGCGATGCTCTGGCCGAACAGGCTGAACTGCGCGCCGAACTGCGCGACCGCCTCGCCGCTGCCGAGAGCCTTGCGCCGCTGTTCGGCGCGCGCCTTGGCCTGGTTGAGTTTCGCGTAGATTTCGGAGATCGCTTCGACGATCCTGGTGCGCTTGGTCGCATCGTCCACGCGCAGCGTCGCCATCAGTTCCGACAGCATGTCGAGATCCGACGACAACGCCTGCATCTGCTGCTGCGGTTCCTTCAGTGCGGCGACGCTGGCGGCTTTCTGCGCCAGCGCATCCAATGCCTGCACGCGCTCCATGTACGGATGCAGCACCTTGTCGCCGGCCAGGAATTCGCCGGTGGCGGCGCCGGTGCGCGCATGCGCTTCGAGCAGTTCGGCTTCCATCGCGTCGATGGCGGCGACATCGGCGTAGCGATATTCGCGAATGGTGAGCAGACGTCCGCGCTGCGCGGTGATCGCGTTCAGCGCATCGACGCAGTCCTGCACGCGCTCCCAGCTGTCCGGATGAAGCCCGCCGAGCAGCGCGCTCTGGCGCTCGCCGGCGTCGCGCATCGCATCGGCCGACTGCTTGCGGATGCTCTCGACTTTCTCGTATTCGTCCAGCACCGCTTCGCTGCTGGCGATGATCTCGCGCAGCAGCGGCGCCAGGCCGGCGCAATGCCGATCCTCGATCCAGTGATACTGATCGAACAACCTGCGCGTGGTCTGGGTCAGAAGTTGATAGCGCTGGGAGCTGGCGTCGGTGCCGTCGATGCCGCGCGCGAGGCTCAGCAACTCGGAAATGCCGCGCACCAGGTCGGGATTGCCGATCCGGCCCATGAAGGTGTTGCCGGGCGGCTGGCGCACGGCGTAGTCGTCGAACGCGAACGGCGTCTGCCAGACCTGCATCGGATGGACGCGGGTGGGTTCGCTGCTCTGCGCGCTGAAGATCACCATGCGTCCGTCTTCCAGACGCGCGTAACCATGGCCGATCACCGGCGGCTGCATGCCGCGCTGGATCATGTTGTAGACGAACATCGCGATCCGCCCGTCGAGCGGTTCGTAAAACAGATACAGCACGTCCTCGCCGTTGGGCGAACGGATCGTGCGCTTGAAGCGCATGCCCTGCACCGCCTGATCGAACGTGCGGGTTTCGCCGTTCTGCAGCATGTAGCCGCCGGGAAACACGATGCCATGATCTTCCGGCAGCTGCACGCAGGCCTGGCCGATCGCATCGATGTGATGCACCTTGCGCGACAACGTGTTGTAGACCAGGTGCCGCCATGCGCTTTCGCGATAGGGCAATACGCGCAGCAGGATCAGACTGCCCAGACGCGCGAAATCGATCTGCGCGTCGTCGAGCGACTGGGTCTGGTCGTCGACCGGCTCGCGGTAGATGCCTAATCCATCTTCGGTATTGTTCTCGATCTTGACGGTGAGATCGCCGCCGGTCGTTTCCACGAACACGGTGTCGAGAATATTGAGATGTGGGTGACGGCCGTTGACCGCCAGCTCGCGGGTGGCGCGCGTCCACTCGAAGTCGTACGGCGCCGGCAGCGCGATGTCGCGCTCGCCGCGATTGTCGATGTAGCGCACGCTGCCGTCGGTGTCGATCTGCCAGCGGAAGACGCGGACATCCTCGATCCGTTCGCCGATCTGGAACGCCGCCAGCAACTTGCTGTCGCGCACCACGAG
>JAYUUH010000142.1:0-16430 GCA_043754745.1 Lysobacter sp. | reverse complement strand
CGAAGTCCTCGGCGACGCCGCCGATCAGGAAGCCCGGATCGCGGCCGGCGCGATCCAGCAGGAAGCTCAGGATGGTGGTGGTCGTGGTCTTGCCGTGGGTGCCGGCCACCGCGATGGTGTCGCGGCCGGGCAGCACGTGCTCGGCCAGCCACTGCGCGCCCGAGGTGTACTTCATGCCGCGGTCGAGGACATGTTCCACCGCCGCATTGCCGCGCGACAGCGCGTTGCCGACCACGATCTCGTCGCAGTCGGCGGAAATATTGTCGGGTCTGTAACCCTGGCTCAGCGCGATGCCGAGGTTTTCGAGCTGCGTGGACATCGGCGGATACACCGCCTGATCGCTGCCCTCGACCGCGTGCCCGTGTTCGCGCGCGAGCGCGGCGACGCCGCCCATGAAGGTGCCGGCGATACCCAAGATATGAAGTTTCAAGATCGATGCTTCCTGGACGTTCGCGTCATTATCGACGAAGCGATCCCTGTTCGGCGCGCACGCCCTTTCCCAATAGCGGGAGATGCGATGGGGCGAAGGCATCCCAGCGGCTGTCCGGCCTGCGTTTCCTTCTCCCCGCGTGCGGGGAAAAGGCAACGGCGTGCGTTGAAGCGGGTCCGGCATTCCCGATGGCTGCAGGCGCCATGTTCACTTCATGTAACGGCGCAGCATCTCTGTGGCTTTCTCGTTGACGGCAGGTACGTCTCGTCGACCGCCCTTGGCATCGTTCATGATTTTCTGGCATGCGGCGAGGCGCTGCGCGCGATCGGACATGTTGCGCAGTTGATCGGTGCCGCGCCGGACGACGCCGGCCATGGCCTGCTCGAAATCGCGGTCGAAGATCGGGCCGTTGTTCGCCGCATCGTTGCCGACCAGGCGCGCGCGCATTTCCGCGCGCACGGCCAGGCTGGCGGACAACCAGGGGCGGTTGCGCTTGACCCAGGCCTTCATCAGCTTCGGCGTGGCTTTGGCGATGGCCTTCGTTTCGCCGCCGCAGAACGCCAGCTCATTGCGCAGCGAGCGCTCGGTCGTTTCGCCGACCGCGGCCGCCGCGCCGCCGATCGCGAAGTCGAAACCGGGCTTGGCGCCGTCGGCGGCGAATGCGCCGCCGATCGCCAGCGCGAGCGACAGTCCTGCAAAGATCGGGCGCATGTCAGCCGACCTCCATACCAACCGCGATCGTCTCGACGATCCACGTGAACACGTCGTCCATCGAGCCTTCGCCGTGGACGACCTTCAACATGCCGTGCTGGCGGTAGTAATCGATGACCGGGGCGGTGACGTCGTTGTAGACGTTGAGGCGGTTGCGGACCGCTTCGGGATTGTCGTCGGCGCGGCCTTCGGCCTTGGCGCGGCCAGCGAGGCGGTCGACCAGCCGATCGGTGTCGACGTCGAGCTGCACCGCATGGTCCATCGGCTGGCCGATGCGGGCGAGCAGCTTGCCTAGAGCATCGGCCTGGGCGAGGTTGCGTGGGTAGCCGTCGAGGATGAAACCGCCGGCGACATCAGCGCGCGACAGGCGGTCTTCCAGCATGCCCAGCAGGATCTCGTCGGACACCAGATCGCCGCGGGCCATGACCGCTTTGGCCTGCAGCCCCAGCGCGGTGCCGGCCGCGACTTCGGCGCGCAGCAGGTCGCCGGTGGAAATGTGCGGCACCTGCAGATGTTCCTTCAATCTTGCCGCTTGAGTACCTTTGCCCGATCCCGGGGCACCAAGGAGAACCAATCGCATCGCATGCTCCAAAAGAGAGAAACTTCGACCGCGGCGCTACACTCGTCCGCCCGGCGCAACCCGGCCAGCTTAACCGCTCGCAGCGCTTGCCCCAACCCACCCGCTCCAACCCGTCTTCGACCCTATTCCGAGTCCCGCATCCCATGGCATCCGGCACCCTGCTCTACGCCCAGTCCGGCGGCGTCACCGCCGTCATCAACGCCTCCGCTTCGGCGGTGATTTCCGAAGCCCGCGCCCGCAAGGTCAAGGTGCTGGCGGCCCGCAACGGCATCCTCGGCGCCCTGCGCGAGGAACTGATCGATACCTCGAAAGAGTCGGCCGCCGCCATCCGCGCCCTCGCCCATACCCCGGGCGGCGCTTTCGGCTCCTGCCGCTTCAAGCTCAAATCGCTGGAGCAGGACCGCGCGAAATACGAACGCCTGCTGCAGGTCCTCAAGGCCCACGATGTGCGCTGGTTCCTCTACAACGGCGGCAACGACTCCGCCGACACCGCGCTGAAGGTCTCGAGGCTGGCGGCCGAGTTCGGCTACCCGCTCACCTGCATTGGCGTGCCCAAGACCATCGACAACGACCTGGCCGTGACCGACTGCTGCCCGGGTTTCGGCTCGGCCGCCAAGTACACGGCCGTGTCGGTGCGCGAGGCCGCGTTCGATGTCGCCGCGATGGCCGAAACCTCGACCAAGGTCTTCGTTTACGAGGCCATGGGCCGCCACGCCGGCTGGCTGGCCGCCGCCGCCGGCCTCGCCGGCAATGGCCCGGACGAGGCGCCACACCTGATCCTGTTCCCCGAGCGCGCCTACGACGAGGCCGATTTCCTCGCCAACGTGAAGAAAGTGGTGGCGAAGGTCGGCTACTGCGTCGTCGTGGCCTCGGAAGGCATCCGCACCGCTGACGGCACTTTCGTCGCCGATGCCGGCGGCGGCAAGGACGCGTTCGGCCACACCCAACTGGGCGGCGTCGCCTCGTACCTGGCCGGCAAGGTGAAGGACGAACTCGGCTTCAAGGTCCACTGGACCCTGCCCGACTACCTGCAGCGCTCGGCGCGTCACATCGCCTCGAAGACCGACCTCGACCAAGCCATGGCCGCCGGCAAGGCCGCCGTGCAGTTCGCGCTGAAGGGCCTGAACTCGACGATGCCGGTGATCAAGCGCACTTCGAACGCGCCGTACAGGTGGAAGATCGAAGCCGCGCCGCTGGACAAGGTCGCCAACCACGAAAAGACCATGCCCGCTAACTTCCTGCGCAAGGACGGCTACGGCATCACCGCCGCCGCCCGCACCTATCTGGAACCGCTGATCCGCGGCGAAGCTCCACCGCCGTACGGCCGCGACGGTCTGCCGAAATACGTGACGCTGAAGAATGTCGCGGTGAAGAAGAAGCTGACGGCCTGGGAAGATTGAGAGCCTGGTTCACATCTGCCGATAGAAACCCGTAGAGCGGCCTTCAGGCCGCTGCTTCCGATACACAATCGTTTCGTTTTCATCGGCCGTGGGCACGGCCCTGATCTCGTTGCCGGTCGGGTTCTGCCTCGGCCGGCCTGAAGGCCGCTGCAAGGGCGACGAGGAGGCAGCGGTCTGGAGGCCTGCCTCCGCCCGGGCTACCACCGCCGCTTGCGGCGATTCCACTGGTACAACACCCGCGCGAACGCGTCGTAAGCCCATCGCATCGCCGGTCGCACCACCGGCAGCGTCGACAGTCGACCCAGCCACCGCTGCCCGGGGCGGCTGCCCATCACGAACGCGACCGCATCCGCGCCGACCAAGATCCGGCCTTCCGCATCGCGGACGTGCAGCCGTTCGCGCACATCCTCGAGCTCCGCGCCGATATCGGCGACCGCCTCGGGTGTGCCGTGCACATCGATCCATTCGATCCCGCACGACGACACGCGACCCTGCTGCCAATCGACGCCGGTGCGGCACACCGGGCAGGCGCTGTTGAAGTACACCGCGACCGCATGCCCGGTCGCGGCGACTGCCTTGGCCCGGCGATCGCGACGTGCAGCGCGAGCATCGGCCGCCGACAGACCGCGAAACGTGAGCATGAAGGCCAGCCCGCTGAGCGCGCCGAACAACCCCGGCTCCAACGATCTTTCCAGATATCCCGGGAGCATGGCCACGATGTCCCAGAAGCCGTACGACATTCGGTATTCGAGAAGCTTCGGCAGTTCGCTGAACACGAACATCGGCAGGAAACCGATCGCGAAACCACCCGACACCATCGACAGCCAACCCAGGCGTCCCATCTTCAGAAGCACCAGGACATACGGAATTCCGAACAGTACGAAATGGAACGCGGAGAACAGGGTCGCGACCGCCATGACCACTGCCGCGAACTGCCACATGTCGGTCGCGTCCGAAAACAATATCGGCGGCAGGAGCACTAGCAGCAGCAGGATCGCCGGAGTGGCGACCGCGACCAGCGAGGACACAAACACGCGGATGGTCGTTACTTTCCATGTTGCGGAAACCGTAGGGAAATCGCTGTTCCCGTTCGTTGCTTTGGCGTAGGTGCTCATCGCGCGTCTCCCCATGCGAATGCAGCGGCCGCAGCGCACGTCGGCGCCGGCGCGGCCAGTAAATGACTCGCCGCCATCGACAACATCGCCGGGGCGACATAGCGTCGATGGGCGCGGTCGATCAGGCGCATGTACACGGCGCCGAAGAGATTGCGATTGCGCACGCGGGTGCCGAGGGTGAAGCGGGCCTTGCCGTTGGGCATGAGTTCGACGCCGGCGCAGGAACGGAAGCGCAGATGTTTGTCGTCGGCGCCCAGCACCACCTGGGCGCGGCGGTCGTCGGCATCGATCGATTGCTCCAGCACCGGGAAGCGGCCGGCGAAACGCTGCGGCGCGTCGTTCAAAAGAGACGACACCGGACAGCCCAGCGGCGACGTCCGCAACCCCAACGGTTTGACCAATACATTGCGCAGCCCCATCAGCCGCGACACGCCGGTCGGGCGGTTTTCGAGGAAGCCATCCAGCAGGCCGGCCAGCAGTTGTGATGCGGAGGCCGTGGGCAGGTCGGCGGCATCGATCTCCAGCGCGAAGCTGTCCTGATTCGTGAACCGGTTGCCGAACTGGCGCCACAGCAGCGACTGCGGCGGCGGTTCCGCCAGTTCGACGACATGCAATTCAACGACCGGCGGCGCACCGCTGTCGGCGAAAAAACCGACCGGCCGGCGCCTGCGGCCGAGCGCACTGCGCAGGCGTCCGGACAGGCTGCGCACGTGCGCGCAGAAACGGCCGCGCAGCGAGGTCGTGGCAGCGGTCAGCGACAGGGTGATCGTCGGTACGTCGCTGGCAACTGCGGCCGCCAGCAGCGCGACCACGCGGTCGGGCAGCAGTTCGGTCAGCGTGGGGATATCGGCTTCATTGGCCAGCACGCGGCGACGCTGTTCGGCGTCGAGTTCGCCATCGAGTTCATTGGTGTGGCACGACAGCGCGAACAGCGCCGGATGCCCGGGGGCGGCGGCGCGCGGCAGGAACTGATGCCAAGTGCCGCCGCCGAAGCGCACGGTGAACAGGCAATCCGGCGGGATCTCGACGTGGCGCAGCGCGCGCAGGAACGCCTGCGGGTCGGCGTCGATCTGGTCCTGCGATGCGGTCGAGAAGCGCAACAGGGCGCCGCCGCTGCCGGAAATGGCGGTGAACACACGGTGGCCGGCGTGGCGGTGGAACGGATGGCCTTCGATGCCGACCACGAAGCTGTACAAGGACGTCGCATCGCCGCGTTCGAAATCGACGCCACCGATGCGCGCGGAAGGTTCGTCGAGCGCATCGACGAAGGCGTCGTGTCCGCGCTGCAGCGCTGCGGTCGAAGCGATCAGCGGGCTGCCGGCGCCGATGCCGATCTGCGCGATCAGCACCACCTCCACCGGCAGGCCGCCGGACTGCGACGGCAGCCGCACAGACGGAAAGGTGTCCAGCGAGCGGACGGGTGCGGTCATGGCAGTTCCCCCTTGTCCCGGTCGGTGTCGGGACCGGCAGGGCCGATCTTTGGTGCGCGTGCGCGCTGGCGGCTTTCGCGTTTCAGAGGTCCTGCCACCGGGCAGATCTCCGCGGCCCAGGCGAACACGGTGTTGGCCAGCCGGTCCGGCACCAGCCGGAAGAACACGAACTGGCCGCGTTTCTCGCGGGAAATCAGACCGGCGTCTTCGAGGATCCGCAGATGCCCGGACAGCGCCGGCTTGCTGAAATCGAAGCGGGAGCCGATCTCCCCGGCGGTCAATTCGCCTTCGTTGAGATAAGCCAGGATCTTGCGTCGGGCAGCGGAAGCGAGGGCTTCGAAGACACGGTCCATCAGGATTTCGCTAGTTAAGTAATTTCTTAATTAACTTCTAGCATGCTCCAACTGTCAAGCGGGTCCCGACCGGCGGCAATGCAGTGGAGCGGGCACTTACGCGGGGATTGGACGGCGGGTCGGGCCGGCGACCGTACTGCCTTGCGATACCGTGCCGACCCCACCGCAGCGCAAGTCTGCTGCACGTTGCCCGACGGCAGCGCGGTGCGACTCGAAGTCGTCGACGCGATCAGTTCGAAGACCGCTCAGCGCGGCCAGGCCTTCGCACTGCGTCTTGCCCATCCGCTGCGCACGACCGAGAACATGCTGCTGCGGCAGGCACCGAAGGCGCAGGCGAAGTGCTCCACGCCGAGCGCAGTCGCGGCGGCGGCAAAGCAGGCGAATCGATTCTCGCCGCGCGCTACCTGCAGGCCCCGAAGGCCCGATTTCGTTGGCGGCGCGATCAGCTGCAAAGTCCGCGAAGGCCAGGCCAAATTCGGCAAGCCGAGCAACGGCAACTACTTCGTCAGCGGCAGCACGGTCACCGCCGGCCGCCTGCGCGTGCGAGTGCTGGAACCGGCCAACCCCACCATCGCCCTGCGCGACTGGAAAACCTTGGACAGCAGCGAATTCACCAAGGGCTGGCGCATCGACGTCGGCGGCAGCACGACCACGTATCTGGTGGAAGTCAGCGAAACGCCATGAACCCCGCATGCCGCTACCCGCTTCCAACCATGCGTCGCAATCAAGCCCGGCACTGCCGGGCTTCGCTTTTACGATCGCCGACACGCGTCGCCATCGCGCGTCGCGCTAGCATCCCGGACATCACAGCAGGATGCCTCATGACCGCCATCGCCCGTCGCGCCACCCTCCACGATCTCGGCGAACTCGTGCCGCTGTTCGCGCAATACCGCACGTTCTACGGGCAGCCGCAGGATCCCGAAACCGCGCGTCGCTTCCTCTACGATCGGCTGAGCCGCAACGACTCGACGATTTTCATCGCCCGCATCGAAGGCCTGCACGACAGCGCGCCGGTCGGCTTCACCCAGCTATATCCGCTGTTTTCCTCGGTGCGCGCGGCGCGGGTGTTCCTGCTCAACGATCTGTTTGTGGCCGAACACGCGCGCCGCAGCGGCGTCGCCCTGGCGCTGCTTTCGGCCGCCGCCGATTATGGGCAGCGCGAAGGTGCCATCCGCCTCGATCTGGAAACCATGCCCGACAACCATGCCGCACAAGCGCTGTACCGCGCGCAGGGCTGGCGCCAGTACGACGAAACCCTACGCTTCCATCTGCCGCTGGCGCCGGTGCGGTCGGACGAGGCGTGAACACCGCAACGAACATCGCTACCCATCGCGGCGGTTGCCTGTGCGGCGCGGTCGGCTACGCCGTCGATGGCGAATTCGCGCGCGTCACCCACTGCCACTGTTCGATGTGCCGCAAAGGCCACGGCGCCGCGTTCGCGACCTACGCCACGGTCCGCGTCGAACAATTGCGATTCGAGCGCGGCGAAGCGACGCTGGGCCACTTCCATTCATCGCCGAACGTGACCCGCAGCTTCTGCCGCGACTGTGGTTCGCCGATGCTGTGGCGCGACGACACCCGCGAACCGGGCATGGTCGCATTCGCGCTGGGCGGCCTGGACACGCCTTATAACGAGCAGCGCATCGCCCACATCTTCGCGGCCGCTAGGGCGCCGTGGCACGCGATCCTCGACGACGCCCCGCAGCGGCTTTGAGCGGACTGCTCCGAGCGGGCGGCTCTGGTCGCGGGACGGCCCGACCGGCTCGCCGGCCGCGGGCGAACGCGTTACCCTGCGGCCCATGACAGCCCAGCTTGATTTCATTCCTCTCTCGTTGTGCGTGCTGACCGTGTCCGACACGCGCAGCCTCGCCGACGACAGCTCCGGCGACTATCTCGCCGCCTCCCTGGCCGACGCCGGCCACCGCCTCCACGATCGCGCCCTGCTGCCCGACGACCGCTACCGCCTCCGCGCGCAGGTCTCGCAGTGGATCGCCGATCCCGCTGTAGACGGCATCCTCGTCACTGGCGGCACCGGCTTCACCGGCCGCGATTCCACGCCCGAGGCGCTGCTGCCGCTGCTCGACAAGGAAATGCCCGGCTTCGGCGAACTGTTCCGCGCGATCAGCTTCGAGGAAATCGGCACCTCCACCCTGCAATCGCGCGCGTTCGCTGGCCTCGCCAACGGCACGTTCCTGTTCGCCCTGCCCGGCTCCACCTCGGCCTGCCGCACCGGCTGGGAGAAGATCGTCCGCGCCCAGCTCGACGCGCGCACCCGCCCCTGCAATCTCGCCACGCTGCGCCCGCGGCTCAAGGAGTGACGACATGTCCATCGGTACCACTTTGCGACTGCTCACCAAGGCCACCGGCCTTTCGGTGGCCGATCTGGCCACCGCGATTCCGCGCGCGGGCGTCAACACCGTCAGCGCTTGGCTGAAAGACGAGAAAATGCCCGGCCGCGACCAGATCGACGCCCTCGCCCGCACCTTCGGCGTGCCCGCCGGCGCGCTGCTGTCGGAACTTGCCAGCACATTCGACCCCTCGCGCACCAAGGGCGAACACGAGCTGCTCGCCTCGTACCGCGCGCTCAGCAACAAGCAGCAGGGCGCGCTGCTGGAAGTCGCCCGCAGCATGGCCGCCGGCGCGCGCGACGAGAACGATGCCCCCGCACCCGCGCGCAAACGCGCGCCCGCCAAACGCAAACGCAAGGTGACCGCATGAGCAAGCTCAAGCGCAAGGACTACGAGGAACAGATGGAGCCGATGCAGCGCGAGCTTGCGATGATGGCGCGCTGGGCAGCACACACCGGCCAGCGCATCCTCGTCCTGATCGAAGGCCGCGACACCGCCGGCAAGGGCGGCGTGATCGAAGCGATCTCCGCGCACATCAACCCGCGGCAGTGCCGCACCGTCGCCCTGCCCAAACCCAGCGACCGCGAACGCAGCCAGTGGTATTTCCAGCGCTACGTCCCGCACCTGCCCGCCGCCGGGGAACTCGTGCTGTTCGACCGCAGCTGGTACAACCGCGCCGGCGTCGAGAAAGTCATGGGCTACGCCGACGAGACGCAGATCAAGGCCTTCCTCAAGCAGACGCCGGTATTCGAACAGATGCTCATCGACGACGGCATCCTGTTGTTCAAGTACTGGCTGTGCTGCGACCAGGAAGAACAGGAGAAGCGCTTCGCCGAACGCCGCGAAGACCCGCTGAAAGGCTGGAAGCTCTCGCCCATCGATCTCGACGCGCGCAGCAAGTACGGCGAATACACCAAGGCGCGCGAGGCGATGCTCAAGGCCACGCACACGAAGCAGGCACCGTGGACGCTGGTCGATTTCAACGACCAGAAACGCGGCCGGCTCACGCTGATCCGCGACCTGCTGGATCGCCTGCCGGACACCGAGATCAAACCCGAACCCGTTGATTTCCCACCGATCGACGGCAAGCCGCTGAAGGAAAAGTTTTCGGTGGTGAAGCCGCTGGAATCCTTCGATGCCTGAGCGCGACGGCGCAAACCGCGCCGCCCATGATCGGGTTTAGGTCACCCATACCGTGGCCAATCCGTTCTGGCGCACCGCGGGCAGGCAAAGCGGAAGCGGGATCTACGACAGCGGATTCGTTGTCCGCGGCTGCATACCACGGGATCGTCTTCGCAGAACTGCAATACCCGGCTGACGAGCACGGTCGTCAACACGCTCCCGAGCTGGATTTCCACTTATCTCAACTGATTGCCGACGGCCACGTTGCCATCGACAATCCCGTGGCGTGCGGCGCGAGTTGCACGCCACGGTTTTTCATCGATCAGCCTTCACATTCATCGCATCGACCGACCCCGAGGCGGCACCTCATGAAAATAATCTTGATCGCGGCCCTGGTTTTCTCGACCGGCTGTAGCAACGAAAGCAAACGGGCGGTCGTGAGCGACGCGCCCATGGAGCGCACGCTCATCGTCGGCAGCGCAGAATCTCCGGACCCTGTCCTGGAGAAGGTCAGGGCGTTGGAAAAGGCCGGCATCGTGAAGGATGTCGTCATCATGGAATCCTTCCCCGTGCAGATCCGCCTGCGCGCGTCCAAGGAGATCATCGACGAGCTCAATGCGATCCCGCGCGTCGGCGGAATCCGTTGACGCCGCATCGCCCGGAACGCTTCAGAGGCGGCTGAACACCAGCGTGGCATTCGTGCCGCCGAAGCCGAAACTGTTGGACATCACCGTGCGCAGCGACGCCTCGCGGGTTTCGCGGAGAATGGGAACCCCTTCGACGCGCGGGTCGAGCGTTTCGATGTTCGCCGATGCGGCCATGAACCCGTCGCGCATCATCAGCAGGCTGTAGATCGCTTCGTGCACGCTGGCGGCGCCGAGCGAATGCCCGGTCAATGCCTTGGTCGACGATATCGGCGGCATCGCATCGCCGAAGACCTCGCGCACCGCGTGCACTTCGGTGATGTCGCCCAGCGGCGTGGATGTGCCGTGGGTGTTGAGATAATCGATCGTGCCGACCGGTTCGCCGTCGGCGAATCCCGCCATCGCCATGCGCATGCAGCGCACCGCGCCCTCGCCGCTCGGCGCGACCATGTCGGCACCGTCGGACGTCACCCCATAGCCGACCAGTTCGGCGTGGATGTACGCGCCGCGCGCTTTCGCGTATTCGTATTCCTCCAGCACCAGCATGCCGCCGCCAGCGGCGATGACGAAGCCGTCGCGATGCAGGTCGTAGGGTCGCGACGCGCGCTGTGGCGTGTCGTTGTAAGCGCTGGACAGCGCGCCCATACCGTCGAACTGCACCGACATGCCCCAGTGCAGTTCCTCGCCGCCGCCGGCGACCACGATGTCCTGCGCGCCATGGCGGATCAGATCGGCGGCGGCGCCGATGCAGTGCGCGGACGTGGCGCACGCGGCGGAGATCGAATAGCTCACGCCGCGGATGCCGAAGGCCGTCGCCAGCGACGCCGACACCGTGGAGCACATCGTGCGCGGCACCAGGAACGCGCCGACCTTGCGCGAGCCCTTGCTGCGCTGCAGATCGCCGGTTTCGATCTGCCAGCGCGCGGACGCGCTACCCGAACCCGCGATCACGCCCGTGCGCGGATTGCGTACCTGCGCTTCGTCGAGTCCCGCGTCCGCGATCGCATCGCGCATCGCCACATAGGCGTACGCAGCGGCATCGCCCATGAATCGTTTCAGTTTGCGGTCGACGACCGCATCGAGGTCGATCTGCGGGACGCCCGCGACATGGCTGCGGAAATCCTTCTCGATGTATTCGGGTACGCTTGACAGACCGCTAGCGCCGTTGCGCAGCGCCGTGGAAACGCTTTGCGGATCGTTGCCGATGGGAGAGACGATCCCGAGACCCGTCACGACGACACGACGCATCAGACACTCTCCGTCGATCGGAACGGACTCACGCGCAGCCCTTCGGCTTCGTGGATCGGTCGGTCATCGAAGCAAGTGCGACGATCCGCGATCGTCGGCGCGGGCTTGCCGCACATCATCCGGCGCAGATCGATTCCGCGAAGCATGCGCTTCGAGGAGCGCGTTACCCGGCCGCTGGATTCCACTTACCCGACGCCGTGCGTGCGAGCGCGCCGCGCGTCACCGGCAAGCGCGCCATCGGCGCAGACGCGCGATTGCGGACGATCGAACGAAGCGGTCGGCGACATGCAAGCGATTCATGGAAACAGGGCGGCCATTATCGCCTGAAAATCGGGCTTCGGCTGTGATTGCATCCAGCAAAAACGCATTCGCACGGGCATGGGAATCGCCAGTGTCATCGACCATGCGCTGCAGTATGCGTTACGCATCCCAACGGACATGCGTGCGGGCTGCCGTTGCTTGCCGATCGAGCCGGCGCGTTCAAGCCTTGTCCAAGGCGCGACGATGCTGCTGGAACAACTGCAGCAGCCAGGGTTTCTGCGCAAGCACGAGACTGACGCCGATGCGCTCTTTCGCGGACAACGCCGCATCGCGGACCAACAGCGCGTCGAATTCGCGGACGACCTCTTCCAGGCGTTGACGCATCTGCCGCACGCCCTCGACGCTGAGGCTGCCGCTGAGCAGGAACAAACCGTCCTGCTCGCCGTCGAAGGCATCGGCGAAATAATCGGCGAGCAGATGCTCGCGGAAGTAGCGTTCCATCGGCCCGCCGCGACGCCAGCGGAAATTGCGCGCAGTCAGCGTCCGCGCGCGATTGCCGGGCATCAGCTCAATGATGCCGAGACGATCGAGCTTGACCAGCAGCGAGGTCCACTGCGGTTCGGTGAACGAGAACTGCGCGAGCACGTCCTGCTGTCGCCAGCGGTTGAGACTCAGGAACAGCGCCAGCAACAGCGCCGGCTCGGACACCAGCGCCTTCTCCTGCGCTTCGCTGAGTTCGGCCATGGTCTCGCGGCCGCGCGCGGACTCGGCCGCGAGTTCGGACAGGCCGACATCCAGCACATCGCAGATCTGCTCCAGGCGCTGGAGACTCATCGCGCGCAGCGAGAACATGCGCTTCACCGCGGCCTCGCTCATTTTCAGCCGTGCGGCGAGTTCGCGATAGGTCAGCCCCTGGCCGCGCAGCAGGCGTTTGAGGGCATCGATCAATTCGACGGAGACGGCCATGGGTCTAGTTTTTAGATACTGGTCAGACCCGTTATCTACACTCGGCAGATGACGATTGCAACGCCTGCGGTCGACGGTGTCTCTTCGCCGTATCGCCGAACCCGATCCACGCCATGCCGCAGACCGCGCCGAGCCATCCGATGTTCCGAATCGCCGCCTGCGTAGTCGTCCTGAGCTGCCTGCTGGTGCCGCCGGCCGACGCGCGATCCGATGCCTCGCTGCGGCAATCCGAAGCGAGCCTGATGGCCTCGGCTGAAGTACCCGTCGCCATCGTGGGTGCGCTGGCGCAGGGCGGCAAGTTCGTGGTGAGCGGCGTCGCGGCCAGCGGCGCAGGCGTGGCGGTGACCGTCTCCCTGGTGGGGCTCGGCGCCTCGTTCGTGGTCCATCTCAGCGCGGAAGCGGCGAAGTCGTTGGCGATCGCCAGCGGCCAGGCGCTGGAAGCGGTGGCGGTCAGCGGAGGCTGGCTGTTGATGGCTGCGGGCGAGGCGCTGTGTTTCATCGCCGACGAAACGGCGCGCATGCACGTCCATTCGCGGCGACTGTCGCAGTGAAGCGGAGTGCGCGACACGATGCCCGCTGCGCATCGTCGCAGCATCGCGAACGCATGCGCAGCGCGCGGATCGCGGGCGGGTTGATCGCACTGATGCTGGTCGCGATGGCGGCACTGCTGCTGGGCGTGCCGCGTCCCGCGCATGCGGGCACCGATTGCGCGCTTCAGACGATGGTGCCGACAGACATTGCCGGTGCCGCCGCCACGGCGCTGACGGTGGTCGCAGCCCTGGACGAAGCGGATGCGCCGGTGGCGATGGTGTCGCGCGTCGGCACCGACCTGTCGAAACACGGCCTGCGCTACAGCCACGCCGGTTTCGCGCTGCGCGATCACCGCGATAGACGCTGGACGGTGGTGCACCTGCTCAACGACTGCAGCAGCGACGGCTCGGGCCTGTATGCGCAGGGACTGGTGAATTTCTTCGCCGACGACCTGGTGAATCAGGACGCCCGCATCGTCTGGCTGCAACCCGACATCGCCGAACGCCTCGCCGCGCGCCTGCTCGCGCTGCCGGACGACACGCTGTACACACCGCGCTACAACCTCATCGCACCTCCCGACAGCAAGTCGTACCAGAACTCGACGTCATGGGTGCTCGAACACATCGCTGCGGCCGTCCGCCGGAAGCCAGCGTGCATACGCCCGCCGCGGCGTATCGACAGGCGCTCGCGCGCGGCTTCGAGCCCGGCCGCATCTGCATCGCGTACACGAAACGGATCATGGGCGGATTGTTCGCCGGGAATCTCATCTTCACCGATCACCCGGTCGCCGCCCGCCTGGGCGGCGACTATCCGGTGATGACCGTGCGCTCGATCCTGGAATGGCTGCGGCGCAGCGGGATCGGCGTGCAGGAGCGGGAATGGCGACACGGCTGATCGATGACGACACCCGGACCTGGCTGAAGGCGGCGCGTCAGGCTGCGCGCGGATAGAATTTCGCGCGCACGGGACGCAGGATCACGTGTTCACCGACGGCTGGCGGTCTCGCATCGGTCGAATCGATCATGTCCCACTCGAAGGGTTTGGCCAGCTTGCCGACCGCCAGTTCCACCGTGATCCGATCGGCGCGCAGATGCGACGCGAGCACGCGTGCGGGAATGCCCTCGCCGCCATCATTGCGACCGGAATCGATGCGCTCGAGGTCGATACGCTCGAAGTCATGCGGACGCAATTGGGCGACGACCGGACCGTCGACGATGCCGGGCGCCGCGAAACGCGCCGCGCCATCGTCGCTGACGAAATGTCCGTCGCGCACCGCGCCGTCGAGCGCATTGCCCCGACCGATGAAATCGAACACATACGGCGACGCCGGGGCCTGATAGATCTGCTCGGGCGTGCCGACCTGTTCGATCCTGCCGTTGCGCAGCACGACGACGCGATCGGCGAGTTCGAGCGCTTCTTCCTGATCGTGGGTGACGAACAGCGTCGTCTGTCCGGTCTGTTCGTGCAGCTTGCGCAGCCAGCGGCGGAGTTCGACGCGCACTTTGGCATCGAGCGCGCCGAACGGCTCGTCCAGCAGCAGCACGCTGGGATCGATCGCCAGCGCGCGCGCCAGCGCGATCCGCTGCTTCTGCCCGCCCGACAACTGCTCCGGATAACGGCCGCCGAGCGCCGGCAACTGGATCAACTGCAGCAACTCGTCCACGCGCCGCGCGATCGTCGCCTCGTCGGGCCTGCGCGCGCGCGGGCGGCTCTGCAATCCGAAGGCGATGTTCTGGGCGACGGTCATGTGCCGGAACAGCGCGTAATGCTGGAACACGAAACCGACGTTGCGCTCGCGCAGGCTCAGGCGCGTGGCGTCGCGTTCGCCGAACAGCACGCGGCCGCTGTCCGGGGACAGCAGACCGGCGATCACCCGCAACAAGGTCGTCTTGCCGGAACCCGACGGCCCGAGCAGTGCGATCAGTTCGCCCGAGGCGATATCGAGGTCGGCCGCCTCCAGCGCGGCGACGGCGCCGTAATTCTTTCCTAGCTGACGAAGCGTGAGATTCATGATGTTCTTCGATGAGAAGCGGCGAGCACGTCGCCGTGGCGCGATTCGATCCAGAATTTGACGACCAGGGTGACCAGCGCCAGTCCCGACAGCAACGAGGCCGCCGCGAAAGCCGCGGTGGTGTCGAATTCGTTGTAGAGGATTTCGATGTGCAGCGGCAGGGTGTTGGTGAGGCCGCGGATATGGCCGGACACCACCGAGACCGCGCCGAATTCGCCCATCGCGCGCGCGCTGCACAGCAATACGCCGTAGAGCAGCCCCCACTTGATGTTCGGCAGCGTCACCCGCGAGAACATCGTCCATGCGCTGGCGCCCAACGATCGCGCGGCCAATTCCTCGTCCGAACCCTGCTGCTCCATCAGCGGAATCAGTTCGCGCACGACGAACGGAAAGGTGATGAACAGCGTCGCCAGCACGATGCCCGGCCGCGCGAACAGGATCTTGATGTCGTACGCCGCCAGCAGTTCCGCGAACCAGCCGTGCGATCCGAACAGCAGCACCAGGCACAGGCCCGCGACCACCGGCGACACCGCGAACGGCAGATCGATCAACGACAGCAGCACACGCTTGCCGCGGAAGTCGAACCGCGTGAGCGCCCACGCCATCATCGTGCCGAAGATCGCGTTGATCGGCAGCACGATGGCGACCGTGAACAGCGTCAGCGACAGCGCCGAGCGCGCGTCGGGTTCGTTCAGCGCCGACCACCACGCGCGGAAACCATCGCCGAACGCCGCGAACAACACCATCAGCAGCGGCAACAGCACCAGCAGCGCCATCGCGCCGACCGCGAGCGCGATCAGGGTCCAGCGTACCCAGGCGGGTTCGCGCAGCGGATCTTCGGTCATTGCAGCTTCGCTCATTGTGGCCTCCCTTTCCTGCGCTCGTGCGCGAACAGCAGCGGGATCGCATTGATGACCAACAGGCACAGGAACGATGCCACCAGCAGCAACGCGGCCAGCGCGATCGCGGCGTTGTAGTCGTATTCCTCCAGGCGGATCGTGATCAGCAGCGGCGCGATCTCGGTCTTGTAGGGCAGATTGCCGGCGATGAAGATCACCGACCCGTATTCGCCCAGCCCGCGCGCGAACGCCAGCGAGAATCCGGTCAACAACCCGGGCAGGATCTCGGGAAAGATCACCCGGCGCAGGGCGGTGAAGCGCGACGCGCCGAGCGACGCCGCAGCTTCTTCCTGCTCGCGCCCGAGGGTTTCCAGCAGCGGCTGCACGGTACGCACCGCGAACGGCAAGCCGATGAAGATCAGCGCGAGGACGATGCCGGTC
>JAYUUH010000141.1:0-1850 GCA_043754745.1 Lysobacter sp. | reverse complement strand
AGCAGCCGGCTGCCGGCCAGCTGCTGGCCGCGCCGGTCGTTCTTCATCAGCGCGCTCAGACCGGCCTGCAGGCCGCTCAATGCAGTCCGGCGCAGATCGGTATCGCACAGCGCGGCTTGGTCGAGCACCGCGTCACGCATGTCGGCGCCGTCCAGCCTGGCCTTCCACAGCACGCTGCGCTCGAGGCGGACGCCGCGCATGTCGGCGCCGGAAAAATCGCAGTCGCTGGCTGCACTGCGGGCGACATGCGTGCCCTGCCAGTCCGAGCGCTGCAGGTTGCAGTCGACCAGCACGAGCTGCGCCGGGTCGCCGATCGGCATGCGCGCACCCGCCAGCCCGCAGCGCACGAACGTCGTGTTGGACAGGTTCGCCGCACGCAGATCGACATCGTGCATGTCGCAATCGATGAAGGTGCAATGGCCGAGATCGCTGCCGTTGAAGTCGGCTGCCGCCAGGTCGCACTTCTGGAACACCCCGCCTGCCAGCGCGCGTGCGCGCATCGACAGCGTTTTCAGCGACAGGCCGCTCACAGGCCGCGACAGGCGCAGCAGACGAGCAATCTCGTCCCAGGTCGCGGTGGGCGCAGCGGCGACGGCCGGGTGCGTGATGGTCGGGGGCATGGAAGCGTTCACGACAGCTTCGCCGGTCGATCGAGGCGCGCGCCCGTCATCCTGGCGCCCTGCATCGCGGTCTCGCTCATATCGACCTGCACCAGCATCGCGCCTTCCAGCCCGGCATCGCTGAAATCGGCCTTGCGGCACATCGTCTGGAAGAAGCTCGCCTTGCCGGCATCGATGTCGCGCAGTGTGCTGCGCATGAACAACGAGCGGTACAGCTGCGCGTCGCGCATGCTCGCACCGCTGAGGTCGGCCTCGCCGAAATCGCAGCTGGTGAGCACTGCGCCATCCATGCAAGCGCCGGTTAAGGCGCTGCCGCGCCAGCCGCACTTGTTGGCGCGCAGCAGCGAGAGCCTGCTGTCGCGCCAATCGGATTTCCCGCCGGCGTAAACGGTATCGAGCCTGGCCCCTTGCCATGAACTGCCGGCGAGCGATGCGTCCATCAACACGCTGCGACTGAGCGTCGCGCCATCGAAGCAGGCCGCCGTAAAATCCGCGGATGGCGCGACGCACATGCTCCAGCGCGTGC
Organism: Lysobacter sp.; assembly: GCA_043754745.1. Lineage (GTDB taxonomy): Bacteria > Pseudomonadota > Gammaproteobacteria > Xanthomonadales > Xanthomonadaceae > Lysobacter_I. The sequence goes on along the minus strand of JAYUUH010000141.1, from coordinate 704 downwards.
CCACCCAGCGGCTGCGCGGCGCCTTGGCCTGCATCAACACCGTTCGGGTGAGCTGGCTGTCGTCCAGCCGCGCATCGCTCAGATCGATACGCATCAGCAGCGCATCGTCGAGCAGCGCGCCGCGCAGGTCGGCGCCGGACCAGTCGGCATCGAAGGCATGCACGGACGTCAGCACCGCATTCGCGAACGTGGCGGTGCGTGCCGATGTACCGCACAGATTGGCGCCCCGCAGATTCGCGCCCGAGAAATCCGCTTCATCGAGCCGCGCCGCGGTCAGCGCGGCCGCGGACAGATCCGCGCCGGCCAGACAGGCGCCGCGCAGATCGGCGCGTTCCAGTTGCACCTGACGCAGATCCGCACCGCGCAGATCGGCGCCGCGCAGGCATGCACCTGCGAAATCGCGACCCGCCAGGAGTTCACCGGCGCGATGCATCGCGAGCAGGCGTGCGCCGAGTGCCTGTGCGACAGGATCGGGCAACGGTTCTTTCAGCGTCGTCGGCTCTGGCGCAGCGGTTCGCGCCGCGCGCTGCAGCGCGGGCAGGCCCGCCATCGCCGCACGCGCCTGCGCCAACCGCTGTGGATCGACGCTGCCGGGTGCGGCCTGTTCGGCCAGCGCCAGCGCATCGGCCAATTCTGGCGGCAGCGGCGCCTGCTGGGCGGGTATCTGCAGGTCGTACGCGGGCTGCGCCGCACGCGCCAACGCA
>JAYUUH010000140.1:0-1856 GCA_043754745.1 Lysobacter sp. | reverse complement strand
ATACCCACAACAAGAGGATCGCGCCGGCGCGCGTCGGCGATATGCGTGCCAGCCGATCACCTCGACCTTCGAGAACCAGTTGAGGTAGTGGTAGAGATAAGCAAGCGCCAGCACCCGGGTCACGAGGATACTGACCGGATGCTCGATCAGCTGGGTGCGCTCCAGCGCGAGGCCGGCATCGCCCAGGATCAGTTCGTTGATCGAACCAAGCGTGCCGACGAAGCTGCGCTCGGCCCAGGCCGATGCCGATACGCTGAGGTCCAGCGGCGCCAGCCAGCACAGCAGGGGACAGAGCAGATAGGCCACCAGCGCGCCGGCGCTGTCGCGGCTGGGGCGACGCAGCCAGCCCAGCAGCATGAACAGCCCGGTGAAGACATAGACATGGATGACGGTCGGGATGTAGCCGGCCAGCGAGTCGGCGAAGCCAGCGCTGCGCGCGAGCCACAGACAGCCCGGTATCAACAACGCCAATGCGAGCAGGCGCTTCGGCCAGCTCGGCGTCAACACCATGACCAGTGCGAAGCCGAACAGCAAGAACAGCGCGCCGTTCCCGGCCGCGCGATGCAGGGTGTCCTTGCCGGTGCTGGTGCCCGCGATCGCGATCAGCGCGACGATCAGCGCCAGTCCACCGGTCAGCAGCGGCCACACATCGCGCCGTCGCGGCAGGAAGTAGTTGCGGTCGTGCAGCCACGAGATCTCGGTCATGTAGTGCAAAGGACCGAATACGGCATAGGCCAGCAGCAATGTCTCGAACGGCCAGCGCACCGCGAGCAGCATCGACACCGCGATCAGTGCGATGTCCAGCCGGTCAATGTTGTGCGGTCCCATGGCTCGTGCCATGGCGTCGGATGGATCCGGAATCGTGTTCCGATGTTACTGACGAGAATGGCTGCGGCCAAGCCTGTCCGACGCTCCTGCCGCCCGGCGCGTCTGCCGGGCGGGGATGTCATGGCGGGGCGACGTTACTCGCCCAGCGCCTCGGCCACGAACGGCGGCAGCGTCGCCGCGCCTTTGTGGATGTCGGCGCTGTAATACTTCGTCGTGAAGGCCTTGGCGCGGGCGTCGGTGTCGCGGAAGTCGAAACCGCCGTGCGTTCCATCGGCCTGCTTGCGGGCCAGCGTGCAGCTCCACCAGCCGGTCGGATAGCAGGGCTGCGGGAACGGCAGGGTCTGGAAGCGAGTGAAGCCGGCCTTGCCCATCTCGGCGCGCATTTCCTTGATCAGTTCCAGCAGCACCAGCGGCGATTCCGACTGCTGGACCAGAATGCCGTCGTCCTTCAGCGCGCGGAAACAGCTGGCGTAGAAAGCCTTGTTGAACAGGCCCTCGGCCGGGCCGACCGGATCGGTGGAGTCGACGATCACGATGTCGAGGCTGCCCGGCGCGCAGTTCGCCATGTAGGCGATGCCGTCGTCGAACAACAGTTCGGCACGCGGGTCGTGGTTGGAATCGCACAGTTCCGGGAACCACTTTTCGGCCATGCGCGTGACCTGTTCGTCGATGTCGCACTGCACAGCCTTCTTCACGCCGGGGTGCTTGAGCACTTCGCGCAGCGTGCCGCAGTCGCCGCCGCCGATGATGACCACTTGTTCCGGATTCGCGTGGGTGAACAGCGCCGGGTGCGACATCATCTCGTGATAGAGGAAATTGTCGCGGGTGGTGAGCATCATCGCGCCGTCGATGAGCATCAGATTGCCCCAGTCGGTGCTCTCGTAGATCTCGATCTTCTGGAACGGCGACTGCACTTCGTCGAGTTTCCGGGTGATCCGGTAGCCGATGGCCGAGCCGGCGGGCTCGAAGTTTTCGTAATGCCAGGTGGGTGCGGTCATCGCGGCGGATCCAGAGGGTCTTGGGGCTGC
>JAYUUH010000139.1:0-1863 GCA_043754745.1 Lysobacter sp. | reverse complement strand
GCCGCCGAGCGTCGGGACGCTGATCGAAGCACCCAGAGCAGCCTCCCACGGCGCTACCGGCAACACATGGATCACGTTGCGGCCGTCCACTTCGAACTGCGGGTGCGCCGCGTATTCCACTTCGAGCAACAGATCGCCGCCGCCGGGCGCCTGGCCCGCGAGCCGGACCGCCTGACCCGGGCGGATGCCCTTCGGAATGCGCACTTCCAGCGACTTGCCAGCGACCGAGACCCGCAGCGGGTCGCCGCGATAGATGATGTCCAGCGGCACCGCACATTTCGCCCGCGTCGGGCCGCTGCGCGCATGCGGGCCGGCACCGCCGGGACCACCGCTGAAACCGCCGCGCCGACGGCCGAAGAGTTCCTGGAAGAAATCGCTGAAGCCGCCGTTGTTGCCGCCGGCGAAGAATTCCTCGAAATCGGCGCCACCCGGTCCGCCACCGAAACCGCCCGGCGGAGGTTGCACCTCATCGCCCGGACGATATCCGCGCGCGCGCAGCTGATCGTAAGCCGCGCGCTTCTGCGGGTCGCGCAAAGCCTCATAGGCCTCGTTGACGGCCTTGAACTTTTCCTCCGCGCCGGCCTCTTTGCTGACGTCCGGATGATATTTGCGCGCGAGCCTGCGATAGGCGGTCTTGAGTTCCGCCTCGCCTGCGCCGGGTTCGACGCCGAGCGTGTCGTAGTAGTCCTTGAAACGCATGGTGCGGTTCCACGAATGTCGTGACGATACGATCCACTATAACGAACTCGCTTCGCAACGATGCGTCCGGACATCCCGGCATCCGGAACCGGCGCATGCCGCGAAGAGATCGTCGGCAAGACGCACGGCCCGTGAATGTCGCGAGCCGTGCGCAAATCCGAAGAATGCCGACGACTCTTTCGCCGGGAACATGCTTACTCAGGCATTGGCCGCTACTGCTCCAACCTGGATGCGGCGGGGCGTGGATTGCGGGCGCTTCGGGATGGCGATTTCGAGCACGCCATTGTGGCCGTTGGCGATGATGCCATCGGCATCCGCGGTATCGGGCAACGCGAAGCGACGATGAAAGCTGCCGTAGCGGCGCTCGATGCGTGAGAAGCGATCGGTCTGTTCGCCCGCTTCGTTCCTGCGCTCGCCCTTGATGCTGAGGATGCCCTTGTCCATCAGCACTTCGACCTGCTGCGGATCGATGCCCGGCAGATCCGCGAGGATCACGAAGCGATCCGCTTCTTCCTTGATATCGACGCGCGGCACCCACTGGCTGGTGACGACGGACGACTCGTCGTGGTTGTCGCCATTGTTGAGCAATCGATCGAAAACCTGCTTCAGGTCGTCGTGGATGCGGGCCTGTGCGGGCCGCGCCTGCGAGTAGCGCATGAGGCTCATGGTGATCTCCAGTGAGGGGGCGGCAAAGCGCCGCCGTGCACCGGAAATAGGCGCCGGGGCAGGCTTTTCAAGCGCCGTCATACGCACATTCAGGATTCGTTTCACTACACTGTCAGCTTCCCCAGCGCAGGAGCGACACATGACCATCCAGATCGGCGACCGCATTCCCAAGGTCAACATCAAACACATCAAGGACGGAATCGAGACCGTCGATACGATCGCGTTCTTCGAAGGCAAGAAACTGGTGCTGTTTTCGGTGCCGGGCGCTTTCACGCCGACTTGCTCGGAGAAGCATCTGCCCGGCTTCATCGAACACTTCGAAGCCTTCCGCGACAAAGGCGTTGGCGTGGTCTGCATGTCGGTCAACGATCCATTCGTGATGAAGGCGTGGGCCGCCAGTCAGAACGCGCCGGCCGACATGGAAATCCTCGCCGACGGCAATGCCGATTTCGCGAAGGCATTGGGCCTGGAAATGGACGCGAGCGCCTACGGCATGGG
>JAYUUH010000138.1:0-5479 GCA_043754745.1 Lysobacter sp. | reverse complement strand
AGTCGCGGTGACGGGCCTTCGCCGACTTCAGGGAGGACAAGACCTTCATGGGGAACCTCGGCGATAACGCAGTTGAGTGGATGGGAATGGCGCGGATGGTAAATCAGCCGGATATTCTGCCGGCATTTCGCAGGCGATTCAAGTGCTTGCGTCAGGAGATTTGTATCGCTGGGCCGCGAGCCGGGCGAGCCGCCGGCTACAATGGTGCCCCCGATATCGCCACCGAGCCCGACATGCCCGATCACGCCGCCCCCGATCCGGCCTCATCCGCCGCGAAAGTCGATGTTCTCACCATCGACGGTCCCTCCGGTTCCGGCAAGGGCACCATCAGTCGGTTGGTAGCGAATCGGCTGGGCTGGCATTACCTCGATTCCGGCGCTCTGTACCGCGGCGTCGGCGTCGCCGCCAGTTGGGCCGGACTGGATCTGGCCGACCCCGCGGCACTCGTCCGCTGCGCATTCGATGCCCATATCGGCTTCATGGAGGCCGCCGACGGCGAATTGCGGGTGATCGTGAACGGGGTCGACGCCACCGACGAGCTGCGCACCGAGACCGCTGGGGCTGCGGCCTCGGCGATCGCGGCCGTGCCCGAGGTCCGTTCGGCGCTCCGCGATCGCCAGCGGGCCTTCCGACAGGCGCCGGGCCTGGTCGCCGATGGTCGCGACATGGGCACCGTGATCTTCCCTGATGCCCCGTTCAAGGTGTTTTTGACCGCCAGCCCCGACGAGCGGGCCGAAAGACGGTATAAGCAGTTGAAAGACAAGGGGGTTTCCGTTATCTTCGACGACCTGCTGCGGGAAATTCTCGCCCGCGACGCCCGCGATGCAAATCGCGCGGTGGCGCCTTTGCGACCGGCCGACGACGCCGTTTGCATCGACACCACCGGCCTCGGCATCGATGTGGTCGTCGAGCGCGTCCTGGCCATCGTGCCGGGCGCGCATCCCTGAGTCGCTCAGGCAAGCGCTTCGCGCAGCAGGCAAGGCCCGACGCATCCGTCGCGAAAGTAACGGAGCGACGGATTTTCCACTCCTCACTCTTCATGGCCACAGGCAATCCCGCCCAGGCCCCTACGGGTGGACCGGTTCCATAAGCGTTGCGTCCGACGGAAGGCTCTTCACGAAGATCTCCGACGGACAGGCGCCCCGGTCTATGTCATCTACAGAGCAATCAATCCATGACCGAATCATTCGCAGAACTGTTCGAAGCGAGCGCGGCAGCCAATCTGTCCAAACTCAAGCCCGGCTCCATCGTGGTCGGCACCGTTGTCGATGTGCGCACCGACGTGGTCGTCATCAACGCCGGCCTCAAGTCCGAGGGCATCGTTCCGATCGAACAGTTCCGTAACGACGCCGGCGAAATCGACGTCGCAGTCGGCGACATCGTCAAGGTGGCGCTGGACTCCCTCGAAAACGGCTTCGGCGAAACCGTCCTTTCGCGCGACAAAGCCAAGCGCGCCATGGTGTGGGACGAGCTGGAAGAAGCGCTGGAAAAGAACGAAACCATCACCGGTCGCATCAGCGGCAAGGTCAAGGGCGGTTTCACCGTCGACATCAAGGACGTCCGCGCATTCCTGCCGGGTTCGCTGGTCGATGTGCGCCCGGTCCGCGACCCGGTGTACCTGGAAGGCAAAGAGCTCGAATTCAAGCTCATCAAGCTGGATCGCAAGCGCAACAATGTCGTCGTCTCCCGCCGTGCGGTGGTCGAGAGCGAACATTCGGAAGAGCGCGAGCAGCTGCTCGAGAAGCTGGTCGAGGGCGCCAAACTCAAGGGCGTCGTCAAGAACCTCACTGATTACGGCGCATTCGTGGACCTCGGCGGCATCGACGGTCTGCTGCACATCACCGACATGGCGTGGAAGCGCGTCCGTCACCCCTCCGAAGTCGTCGAAGTCGGTCAGGAACTCGAAGTCCGCGTGCTCAAGTACGACCGCGAGCGCAATCGCGTCAGCCTCGGCCTGAAACAGCTGGGCGAGGATCCGTGGGACAACATCGCCCGCCGTTATCCGTCGAACACCCGCATGTTCGGCAAGGTCTCCAACGTCACCGATTACGGTGCGTTCGTCGAGATCGAGCCGGGCGTCGAAGGCCTGGTCCACGTCTCCGAAATGGATTGGACCAACAAGAACGTCAACCCGTCCAAGGTCGTGCAGGTCGGCGATGAAGTCGAAGTCATGATCCTCGACGTGGATGAAGAGCGTCGCCGCATTTCGCTGGGCATGAAGCAGTGCTCGTAGAATCCGTGGGAAACCTTCGCGGCGATCTTCAAGAAGAACGACAAGGTGTCGGGCCAGATCAAGTCGATTACCGACTTCGGCATCTTCATCGGTCTGGACGGCGGCATCGACGGCCTCATCCACCTGTCGGATCTGAGCTGGAACACCACCGGCGAAGACGTGGTCCGCAACTTCAAGAAGGGCGACAACCTCGAAGCCGTCGTGCTCGCGGTCGACCCGGAGCGCGAGCGCATCAGCCTCGGCGTGAAGCAGCTGGAACAGGATCCGTTCGGTCAGTTCATGGCCACCAATCCGAAGGGCTCGAAGATCTCCGGCACAGTGAAGGAAGTCGACGCCAAGGGCGCGATGATCGACCTCGGCGACGGTATCGAAGGCTATGTCACCGCGCGCGACATCAGTTACGACCGCATCGACGACGCCAGCCAGCACCTGAAGGTCGGCGACGCGATCGAAGCCAAGCTGATCGGTATGGACCGCAAGGGCCGCACCCTCCAGCTGTCGATCAAGGCCAAGGACGAAGCCGAGACCCAGGAAGCGATGGCCGAGTACGCCAAGGTGTCGTCCGACGCCGCCAGCGGCACCACCAAGCTGGGCGCGCTGCTGCGCGAGCAGCTGGAAAACAATCGTTCCGAGTAATTCCGCACCTTCGGCCCGCGGCGATCCGGTTTTCCGGATCGCCGCGTCGCCGGTCGGCTGCGGCCTGTAGAAAGGACTGCGAGCGCCCATGACCAAATCCGAACTGATCGAGATCCTGTCCCAGCGTCAGAGTCATCTGAAGGCCGACGACGTCGATCTCGCGGTCAAGTCGTTGCTGGAAATGATGGGCGGCTCGTTGGCCGAGGGCGAACGGATCGAGATCCGCGGCTTCGGCAGTTTCTCCCTGCATTACCGCCCGCCCCGCACCGGCCGCAATCCCAAGACCGGTGATGCCGTGGCCTTGCCCGGCAAGCACGTGCCGCACTTCAAACCCGGCAAAGAACTGCGCGACCGGGTCAGCGACGTCGTTCCGCTGCCGCCGGAAGATTGAGTCGGCGAATACGGGTTGCGGCCGCGACGACGCGGCCAATCTTCGCCCGGCATTGTCATTCGTCGCCATGATCCGCGCTGGCCTCAAGCCGGCCGACGGCGGCATGCATCGTTTTCGTTCCTCGGGCGGCATACACTGATGACCGTTCCGACCTCAAGCACGGCCTGACCTTCCATGCGTCCTTTGCGTGTGCTCATCGCCATCGTGTTCCTGGCCGTCGGGCTGGTGCTCGGCGTGTTGAACGCCGAACCGGCGACGGTCGACCTGGGGGTCGTCGAAGTCAATGCGGGGCTTGGCGTTATCCTGCTGGCCACTTTGTTGGCCGGCGTGCTTGGCGGCGGTCTGGCCATCGCCGCTTCTGTGGTCCTGCCGCTGCGCCGCGCGCTGCGGCGCGTGGAGAAACAAGTGCAGACGCCCGAACAAAAGCCAGAAACGTCGCCGCCCGAGCGTGCCGCGATCCCTTCTTTGTCCGCCCCGTCGGAGACTTGAGATGGCCTTCATCTCCGAATGGTTCTGGTATTTCCTGCTGATCCCGCTGGCGGCGGTGATCGGCTGGATCATTGGCCGGCGCGGCGGCGAGCGGCACAGCGACCATCAGGTCAGCCGGCTGTCGACCACCTATTTCCGAGGCCTGAATTACTTGCTCAACGAGCAGCCGGACAAGGCGATCGAGCTCTTCCTGCATGTCGCCGAACTGGACAAGGACACCTTCGAGACCCAGGTCGCGCTGGGGCATCTGTTCCGCCGCCGCGGGGAGGTCGACCGCGCAATCCGCCTGCATCAGGGCCTGGTGCAGCGTTCCGACATCAACGATCAGCAGAAAGTCCAGGCCTTGCTTGCGCTGGGCGAAGACTACATGCGTTCGGGCCTGCTCGATCGCGCCGAGACGGTGTTCACCGACCTGTCCAAACTCGACGACCGCGCGCCGCAGGCGCTGCGCCATCTGATCGGCATCTACCAGGCCGAACGCGATTGGCAACAGGCGATCGACAAGGCGTCGCGCTATGAGGCAGTCACCGGCGAGCCGATGGGCAAATTGATCGCGCAGTTCGAGTGCGAGCTGGCCGAACGGCATCGCACCGCCGGCGACAGCGACCAAGCGCGGGCGGCGATCGCGCGCGCCTATGCCGCCGATTCGAACACCGTCCGCGCCGGCATGCTGGAGGGCCGGATTGAATTCGATGCCGGCCGTCATCCCGCCGCGATCCGCGCCTACGAGCGCGCCGCGCGCCACGACCCGGACTACCTGCCGGATATCCTGCCGTCGCTTCTGGTCTGCTACGAAAAAGTCGGGGATCCGAGCGGTGCGCGCACGTTCCTGACCGAGATGTGCGAACACTACCGCGGCATCTCGCCGGTGCTGGCGCTGACCCGGCTGGTCGAAGCCGCAGAGGGCGTGCATGCGGCGCGCGACTATCTTGCCCGTCAGCTCAAGGAGCGCCCGTCGGTGCGCGGCGAGGCTGCGCTGATCGACCTGAGCCTGGCCGACGCCACCGATCCGATCGCGACCCTGCACGATCTCAAGCATGTGACCGAGCAGTTGCTGGTCCGCAACCCGAGCTACCGCTGCAACCGCTGCGGGTTCGGCGCACGCAGCCATCACTGGCAATGCCCGAGCTGCAAGGAGTGGGGCTCGGTGAAGCCATTGCTGAACTATGCCGTCGTCTGATGCCGCTGTCGTCCGGTTCCCTCGCCTGGTTCGCACTCTTCGCGGTCCTTGGTGCCGCCGGCACCTGGGCGGCGCGGGCCTACGCGCTCAGCCGCCGATTGGTAGACGAACCCGGTGAACGCCGCAGCCACCGGGTTGCCACACCGCGCGGCGGCGGTATCGCCATCGCGCTGGCGTTCCTGATCGCGATTGGGGCCATGATTTTTCGCCAACCGCGAGAGATCGTGCTGCTGGTCTGTGCCGGTTTGGGTTTCCTGATGGTGGCCGGCATCGGTTGGCTCGACGATCACCGGCCGCTGTCGCCGTGGTCGCGGCTGGCGGTGCATGCGGTCGCCGCCGGCTGGCTCGCGGTGGGTTTCTATCTCTCAGGCAGCGGATCCGGCGTGGCGCTCATGGTGTTCGCGCTGTGTCTGGCGCTGGTGAACATCTGGAATTTCATGGACGGGATCGACGGCTTGGCTGCGACCCAAGCCACGCTGGCTGCGGCAGCATTCGCGTGGCTGGCGGGAAGCGCGCTCTCGGTTCATCTGGGGTTGGCGTTGATCGCGGC
>JAYUUH010000137.1:0-1872 GCA_043754745.1 Lysobacter sp. | reverse complement strand
CTGGAACCTGATCAGCTCGATCGGTGCGTTCGGCATGTTCGCCACGCCGTTCATCATGTTCTACGTGCTGTGGCACTCGCTGAAGCACGGCGCCAAGGCCGAAGCGCGCGCCTGGGAAGGCGCCAGGGGTCTGGAATGGACGGTGCCATCGCCGGCCCCGCACCATACCTTCAGCACGCCGCCGGTGATCCGCGACGGCGATCTGGCCCACGGCGACATCACCCACTGATCGCTTCCGCGATCCGGCCGCCACGATGACCACACTACCGCCCACCGGCAGCGCACCCGTTGCGAATGCACCCGTCTCGGAGCCCGCGATGGTCGCCCGTCGCGCTTCGGCGCGGCGCACGGCGGTGGTCGTGGCCGGGCTTTCGTTGGCGGTGTACGTAGGCTTCATCGTGCTCAACGCGGTGGCGCAATGAGCGCTGAAACGCCGCGCAAGCGCAGTCTCGGCGTCGGCGGCATGGTCGCCGTGTCGCTGCTCGCGTTCGGTTTCAGCTTCGCGCTGGTGCCGCTCTATCGCATCGCCTGCGAGAAAGTGTTCGGCATCCGGCTCGAACGCGGCGCCTCCGATCCGGGCGACGCGATGGCTTCGAGCGGCAGCGAGCGCATGGTGACGGTGACCTTCGACGGCGGCGTGAATTCGAAGCTGCCGTGGGAATTCGGTCCGCGGCAGATGAGCATGCAGGTGCGTCCGGGCGAGTTGTACGAAACCACCTACTTCGCGCGCAACAAGAGCGATCGCGACGTCGTCGGCAGCGCCACGCCGTCGGTGGCCCCGGCGCGTGCATCGCAGTACTTCAACAAGACCGAATGCTTCTGTTTCACCGCGCAGACGCTCGTCGCCGGTGAGACCCGCGAGATGCCGGTGCGTTTCATCGTTGATCCGGACCTTCCGGAAGACGTGCGCACGCTCACCTTGTCCTACACTTTCTTCAAGAACGATACGCTGACCGCGCGGTTGGCCGCGGCCGACGAGCCTGCCGGTCCGTCCGCCGATGCATCGCGCACCTCTCCCTGATCGTCATTCAAGATTCCTTCGTCCAGTTTCCTTCGTACATTCATCCGACACATTCGCGAGACGACCGCCATGGCTCAAGCGCACGCCGCTCACCACGACCCCGATGTCTACTTCGTGCCGCACGGCAGCAGGTGGCCGGTGTTCGCTTCGGTGTTCCTGTTCATCACCATGGTCGGATTCGCCTGTTGGCTGAACCATGTTTCGTGGGGCAAGCCCGCGTTTTTCGTCGGCATCGCCGGGCTGTGCGCAGTCCTGTTCAAGTGGTTCGCCGACGTGATCCTCGAATCGCTGGCCGGGCATTACAACAAGCAGGTCGACATCTCGTTCCGCATGGGCATGGTGTGGTTCATTTTCTCCGAAGTGATGTTCTTCGCCGCGTTCTTCGGCGCGCTGTTTTACGCCCGCCAGTTCGCGCTGCCGTGGCTGGGCGGCCAGGGCGACGGCGTGATGACCAACGCCACCCTGTGGCCATCGTTCAGCGCGGCGTGGCCGAGCAGTGGTCCGGCCGGCATCGGTGGCGGCTTCCAGACCATCCCGGCGTGGGGCCTGCCGCTGATCAATACTCTGATCCTGCTGACTTCGGGCGTGACGGTGACCTTCGCGCACCATGCGCTGAGAGCCGCGCATCGCAAGGCGCTGCTGGTATGGCTGGGGGCGACGGTGCTGCTGGGCTGCCTGTTCCTGTTCTATCAGGCCGAGGAATACATCCACGCCTACCAGGAACTGAATCTCACGATGGGTTCGGGCATCTACGGCTCGACCTTCTTCATGTTGACCTGTTTCCACGGTTTCCACGTTTTCGTGGGCATGCTGATGTTGTTGTTCATCACCTTGCGTCTGCAAAAAGGCCA
>JAYUUH010000136.1:0-1876 GCA_043754745.1 Lysobacter sp. | reverse complement strand
CGGCCATTGCGGGAAAGGGGGGTCGGACATCGGTGGGGATCTCATGGACGGTCGTTTCGTGTAAAAACCTCCCCCTGTACTTCTTGCAGGTCATGGCGCCTCTTCATGCGTCCTCTCGGGGGGCTCTTGGACCCAGTTCCGGCAGCCAGGCAGGTCCGGGAAGGGCCCGCGGCGACCGGGCAGGCCCGCCGCCATCAGGCGGCCGCTTGCGATGGGCGCCGCAAGTCATTAAAATCCCGCCTCTTTCCGTCCGCTTGGACGGGCGCAAGCGCAATACGCTCCATCAAATAACTACAGAGGAATCCCGTTCATGTACGCAGTAATGGTCACAGGCGGTAAACAATACCGCGTGATGCAAGGCGAGACGCTTCGCGTCGAGCTGTTGGAAGTCGAAGCCGGTAGCGAGATCAAATTCGACACCGTCCTGATGCTGGGCGACGGCGAAGGTGTCACCTTGGGTGATGCACTCAAGGGCGCCATCGTTTCTGCCACGGTGATCGGCCACGGCCGCGCCGACAAGATCCGCATCGTCAAATTCCGCCGTCGTAAGCACCATCGCAAGCAGATGGGCCATCGTCAGCACTACACCGAAATCCAGATCACCGGCATCGCCGGTGGCGACAAGAAATAAGGAGAAGCCGCCATGGCACATAAAAAGGGCGTAGGTTCCTCGCGCAACGGCCGCGACTCCAACCCGAAATACCTCGGCGTGAAGTTGTTCGGCGGTCAGGCCGTCGACGCCGGCAATATCATCGTCCGTCAGCGCGGCACCCAGTTCCACCCGGGTCCGGGCGTCGGCCTCGGTCGCGATCACACCCTGTTCGCGCTGCTCGACGGCAAGGTCGAGTTCTCGGTCAAAGGCCTGAAGAAACGTCGTATGGTCAGCGTCGTCTGACCTGCACCGCGCATCCGCGAGAGGCCCCGCTTCGGCGGGGCTTTTCGTTTATGGCATGAGCGACTCGGGCGTTATCGATCGCGATGTCATCGGTCGCCGCGTCGCCGACCAGCGATCGCACGCGGGCTGGTTTATCCTCCATCCGCTTACCCGGTTCGCGGCCGAAGCCGCTCCTACGAAAAAGCCGCTCATCCCATGAAACTCGTCGACGAAGCCGAAATCAACGTCACTGCCGGCAACGGCGGCAATGGCTGCGTCGGTTTCCGACGCGAAAAATTCATCCCGCTGGGCGGTCCGGACGGCGGCGACGGCGGCGACGGCGGCAGCGTCTGGGTCGAAGCGGACGAAAATCTCAATACCCTGGTCGATTTCCGCCACCAGCGTTCGTTCCGCGCCCAGCGTGGCGAGAACGGTATGGGTGCCCAGCGCTACGGCAAGGGCGGCGAAGACCTGACCATCACCGTGCCGATCGGTACCGTCATCATCAACGTCCAGACCGACGAGACCATCGGCGACCTGACCCGCCATGGCGAGCGCCTGTTGGTGGCGCAGGGCGGCAAGGGCGGTCTGGGCAACATGCACTTCAAGAGCTCGGTGAACCGCTCGCCGCGCAAAGCGCTGCCGGGTCTGCCGGGCGAAGAGCGTACGCTGAAGTTCGAGTTGAAGCTGCTGGCCGATGTCGGCCTGCTGGGCTTTCCGAACGCAGGCAAGAGCACGTTCATCCGTGCGGTCTCGGCGGCGACGCCGAAGGTCGCGGATTACCCGTTCACCACGCTGTATCCGAATCTGGGCGTGGTCAGCGTCGAAGTGCACCGCAGTTTCGTCATCGCCGATATTCCGGGTTTGATCGAAGGCGCCGCCGACGGCGCCGGCCTCGGCAGTCTGTTCCTCCGCCATGTGCAGCGCACGAGGTTGCTGCTGCATCTGGTCGACATGGTGCCGATGGAGGGCGGAGTCGAGGCGACGCCCGCGGAGCAGGTG
>JAYUUH010000135.1:0-5503 GCA_043754745.1 Lysobacter sp. | reverse complement strand
GAAAGCGTCGCGCGCGCGGTTGGGTTAGGATATTCGCGGCTCCGCTTGCAGGGAGCCAAGCCTGCGATCGCGTAGGATCCAGTCCGGCGAAAGTCGGGCGAAGTGGATTCGGTTACGAGTCAGCCCGAGTGGTGAAACCGGTAGACACAAGGGACTTGAAGCAATTTGAGCCCTTCGGAGGAAACTCCGGAGGTGGAACCCGTCAAATTCGGTGAACGCCCTGGGCGCGCAAGCGCCCGAGCCAACGCCGAGCCAAGCCCCGGATCGCGAGGTCCGTGGAAGGTGTAGAGAGCAGACGGCGGGCACCTGCGGCCGCAAGGTCATGGTGAAGGCGTGCTCCAGACCACGAACAGCGCGTACGCGCTGGCGGCGAAAGTCGAAGTGGGAAGAAAATCCCTCGCCGAAAGGCGTGCCGGTTCGATTCCGGCCTCGGGCACCAATCCGGAAAACCGCCCCTGATCACGCAGGGGCGGTTTTTTTTGTTTGTATTCGCACGACATCGATATTCGAGCGGCTGCGCAAGGTGTCGAGTCGCCGGGATCGATCCGTGGTCGAAAAAGCCGGTGGCAACGCCGGAAAACTCGTGCGGCGCGGGCTGTCGTGCATCCGTCACGCCACGATCGCGATCGGGCCGAGGCTTTGCGAAACACCGCATCGAATGGTTGGACGACGGCAAACGAATTCCGGAGGTTCACAATCGAAATGAAATGTGGAAGCGGCGTCCGATAGAACCGTGTCCAGCCTCGTCAGCGGCGATACCATGCCAGCACATCGGGCGACAGTTTGTTTCCCGGATCGATTCCCAAAGATGTGAAAGCATCGAGCGCGTCGCGCACGTGGGCCCGATCCGGCGTTGGGATACCCGCGTCCAGATCGTCGATGGACAGTTGCGCGAGCGTCCATTCGAACAGCCTGTCGCTGCGTGCGTTCAGCTCGTCGGTCATCCACGGTCTACCCCGATGGACGCGATAGCCTTCGGTCGCGATGCTGTTCACGGCGCACTGCAACGGATCCGAAACGCTGCGGAACCATTCCGTCAGCCCAGCCGCTTCGATACGCATGGTGCTGGGCGGTGGCGCATTGTAGGCGGCGACAGGCCGACGCAACCTGAGTTCCAATGCCCTCGATTCGCGAACGGAATCGGTTTCGAGCAGGACGATGCGGTCGAGATCGAATGCGTCGTACCAGCGCCGGTGCAGCGACGAAATACGGTCGAGCGGATTTCGCGAAAATCCGATCTTGCAGTGATCTTCCCATGCGCACGGGAAAATATAGGTATAGCAGCAGCCGTCGTTGGGCATGTGGTCGATCACCGAAGCGAAGACATCGTCGCCCGGACACGGACAACGCATTATTCCACGGAGCCGAAGCGTTGGCTGGCGCTGGATCTGTGAATCATGTCCCGCTGCCGATCCAGGCCCGATCGACATATCGACGCCATTGGCACGCAACTTGATACCCCTTAGGTGGAGCGCACCGCTCTATTCACATCCCAGGACGACCATGAAAATCATTTCCGCAAGAATCATCGCCGCCACGATCGGCCTCGGTGGCGTACTCGCGATGACCGCGTGCAATCGGCAGGAAACGCCCGCCGAGACGCAGGAAGACGTGGCTGAAGCCCAGCGCGAAGGCAACGAGGAGGTCGCCGAGCAGTCTGCGGATGCTGCGAAAGAAGCGGTCGAAAATCGCGAGGACATCGTGAAAGCCGACGATTCCGCCGAAGTCCGCGAAGCCCGCAGCGATGCCATGAAGGAAAACGCGGACGCCAACCAAGACGTGGCGGACGCCAAGGCGAAGGCCGATTACGCCGTCGAGAAGGAGAAGTGCGAAAGCCTGCCTTCCGCGCAACAGGGTGCCTGCAAGGACGCTGCCGAAGCTGCATACGATGCCGCCGAGGCGCGCGCTGAACAGACGAAAGACGCTACCAAGGATGCCGCCGGTCGCTAAGAAAACGTAACGCCAGAATGCGGATTGCATGGAAGTCGTGCGAAATGAAGCACGACTTCCATGCATTTCCCGGATGCCTTCGATGAAGCGTTCCCCTAGTGCCGATGGTCGCTATATGCGCTGACCTTCTAGATCGTCATCGGTATTTCTTTGCGTTCGCCAAGATCGGCGCCCGATGCTGCCGACGCCTGCCTTCCGCTATCGCATGGGCGCGACGCGCCACACGACATTCCCGGTATCGTCGGCCACCAGCAGACTGCCGCGCGCATCCATCGCCACGCCTGCCGGCCTGCCGCGGGCGTTGCCGTCCTCGTCGACGAATCCGCTGAGGACATCGCGGATCGCTCCAGCGGGCTTTCCGTCCAGGAACGGCACGAACACCACCTTGTAACCGTTGAGCGGCTTGCGATTCCACGAGCCGTGCATGCCGACATACGCGCCGCGCCCATCGAAGGCCAGCCCCAGCGGCGCAACGTGCGATCCCAGCGCGTAGTCCGGGCGCAGTGCAGTCGGCAGCGCTGCGCCAGCCGGTGGCTCGGGTGCGCGCGAATCGGATCGGCCGTAGTAGCTGTAAGGCCATCCGTAGAAGCCGCCTTCGCGGACCTCGGTGAGGTAATCCGGCACCAGGTCGCTGCCGAGTTCATCGCGCTCGTTTACCACGGCCCAGAGCGCGCCGCTGGGCGGTTGCCACGCCAGCCCGACCGGGTTGCGCAAGCCCGAGGCGAAGATGCGTCCCGCGCCGCTGCGGACATCGAACTCCCAGACTGCCGCGCGACCGGCCTCCGCAGCCATGCCGTTTTCGCCGACATTGCTGTTCGAACCCACGCCGACGTACAGACGCCTGCCGTCGGCACTGGCGACCAGGCTCTTGGTCCAATGGTGGTTGAGCTCATCGCCCTTCCCAGGCAGGTCGGCGAACTTCACGGGCGCGGCATTGATGCGGATATCGCCGGTGGCGTAGGGCACGCGCACGATCGCGTCGGCGTTGGCCACGTAGAGCGTGTCATCGATCAGCGCCATGCCGAACGGCGAATGCAGGCCCTCGATCAACACACTTCGGAGCTCGGCCACGCCATCGCCATCGGTGTCGCGCAGCAACGTGATGCGGTCGGCGCTCGGCGTGGCGGCGCCGGCCTTCTTCATGACCGAACCCATGATCGCGCCCTTGATCCCGCCGACGCCCGATTTGCCGGGTGGAGCATTGCTTTCGGCCACCAGTACGTCGCCGTTCGGCAACACGTACACCCAGCGCGGATGCGACAGGCCGCGGGCGAACGCGGTGACCGTCCAGCCTTCAGCTGCGATCGGCAACGCATCGTCGGGCCAGCCGATCGCCGGTGCGATCTTCAGCGTGGGGATGAGGCTCGTGTCCGGTTCGACGATGCGCGGCGATGCGCCGGTGTCTTCGTTCGCCATGAGCCGTGCGCTGTCGCCGCAGGCGGCGAGACCTGCGCACGCGAGCATGAGGCAAGCGACGCGCAGCGCCTGCGATCTCGGGGCAACAGGAACGTCGGGATATGCACGCGCAACGATGGGGGAGTGCATGGGATGCTCGCCTGGAGGGTCGGTTCCGAGGCTATCACCGCGCGGCGGTCCAGCCGCCGCTGCGCTCGTTCTCGCTTCGCGCGGTTCAGCATTGCTTTGGGTGTATACGCCTTCATCGATTTCGCACTGGCCACGCGTTCGTCCTGGGCATTGCTGGCTGTGCTCGACCCGTGTTCGTGTCGATTTGCATGAAGTGCCCGGTTATCATCGAAACGGGACGGCCCAGGGCGAGAGTCGCGGGGCAATCCGGATCTTCAGGTACAGGCCGATGGTCGCAAGGCATCGCTGCTGGACTGTCATTCCATAAATCCGATGCGCGCCGCGGCACGCACTCGATCCGCACACACGCCGGGGGTTGCATGTCGCGCTACGCCGCATTGTTCGCCAGTCTCGCACTGACCGTCGCGTGCATGGTCGCGGCCGCATTGCTCGGCGCCGCCTGGGTCTGGGGTGTCGTGCTTTTCGGTGGAGTCGCTGCGCTCGGCATGTGGGATCTGCTGCAGACCCGCAGCACCCTGCGCCGGAATTATCCGATCCTCGCCCACTTCCGTTACGGACTGGAATCGATCGGTCCGGAGATGCGCCAGTATTTCATCGAATCCGACACCGCCGAGGTGCCGTACTCGCGCCAGCAGCGGGCCTTGATCTATCAGCGCGCGAAAGCGGTAAACGACACCCGACCGTTCGGCACCCAGCAGGATGTCTACGGCAGCGAATACGAGTGGATCAACCATTCGGTGCTGCCGACGCATATTCCTTCCGAGGATTTCCGCATCCGTATCGGCGCGCGGTCCGCGCAGCCCTACGACGCCAGCGTGTTCAATATCTCGGCGATGAGTTTTGGCGCGCTGTCGGCGAACGCGATCCGCGCCTTGAACGAAGGCGCCAGACGCGGCGGTTTCTACCACGACACCGGCGAAGGCTCGATTTCGCCGTATCACCGCGAACACGGCGGCGATCTGGTCTGGGAGATCGGCAGCGGTTACTTCGGCTGCCGCGACGACGACGGCGGTTTCAGCGAGGAACGCTTCGCCGCGAACGCGCGCGATCCGCAGGTGAAGATGATCGAGCTGAAACTGTCGCAGGGCGCGAAGCCCGGACACGGCGGGGTGCTGCCCGCGGCCAAGGTCAGCGCCGAAATCTCCGCCACGCGCGGCGTCAGGCAGGGCGTCGACTGCGTTTCGCCGGCGCGGCATGCCGCGTTCTCGACGCCGATCGGCCTTCTGGAATTCATCGCGAGGATGCGCGAACTGTCGGGTGGAAAGCCGGTCGGGTTCAAGCTCGCCATCGGTCACCCGTGGGAATGGTTCGCGATCGCTAAAGCCATGCACGAGACCGGGATCCTCCCGGATTTCATCGTTGTCGACGGCGGCGAGGGCGGCACCGGCGCGGCCCCGGCGGAATTCATCGATCACGTCGGCGTGCCGATGCACGAAGCCTTGATGCTGGTGCACAACACCCTGGTCGGGCTGGAGCTTCGCGACCGCATCCGCATCGGTGCCGCGGGGCGCATCGCCAGCGCCTTCGATATCGCGCGTACGCTGGCGATGGGGGCGGACTGGTGCAACGCCGCGCGCGGATTCATGTTCGCGCTGGGTTGCATCCAGGCGCAAAGCTGCCACACCAGTCGCTGCCCGACCGGGATCGCGACCCAGGATCCCTCGCGCTGGCGCAAGCTCGATGTGCCGGACAAGGCGACCCGCGTGCATCAGTTCCACCGCAATACGCTGAAAGCGCTGCGCGAGCTGCTGTGCGCGGCGGGGCTGGAGCATCCGTCCGAACTCGGCCCCGAGCATATTCTTCGGCGGGTGTCGCCGTTCGAAGTGCGTTCGCTCGGTGCGCTCTACAGCTTCATCGCGCCGGGCGCATTGCTCGATGGCACGGCGGACCATGCGGTTTTCCGCGAATATTGGGCGCAGGCGCGCAGCGACGCCTTTGCGCCGTGCGCACGCACGCGTGAAATGCGCGGAAGCAAGTCCTACTGAGCGAAATGGCGGCGCGCCAAGTA
>JAYUUH010000134.1:0-5511 GCA_043754745.1 Lysobacter sp. | reverse complement strand
GGTTCGAAGGATCGCCGGCGTTCCAGCCATTCCAGCCGCCCCGGCCCGAATGGCTGCCACCGAGCGCCGCCTCTGCGGGCGAAACCGCCGCGCCGCAGCCCTGATCGGCTGGCGACGTCGTGCGTCGTCGGCATGCCAACCCCGATTCCATTCCCACTCCTTTATCGAGGACGCTTCCCCGATGAAACCGAAGTTCCGTACTCTTGCTCTCGTCACCGCAACCGCTGCCGCGACCGCAGCGGCCACCGTCGTGCTTCCCATCGGCGCTGGTCACTCCGTACCCGCGGCCGTGCCGATGGCGGCATCGTCCGCGACCGTCGCCACCGCCGCGCAGGCCATCGATGCGCCGATGGTCACCGGCCTGCCCGATTTCACCCAGCTGGTCGAACGTGTCGGTCCGGCGGTCGTCAGCATCGAAGCGACCGGGAGCGCGCGCGGCACGGCCATGCGTAGCGGCGAGATGCCCAATGAGGAAGAGATGCCCGAATTCTTCCGGCGTTTCTTCGGCCCCGACGGTCCGCCTCTCCCGGGTGGTCCGCAATCCCCCGATGGGAACGAGGGTCCGCAGAGTCAGTCGATCGGCACCGGTTTCCTGATTTCGGACGACGGGTATCTGCTCACCAACCATCACGTGGTCGATGGCGCCGATGAGGTCAAGGTGAAACTCTCGGACCGTCGCGAATTCAAGGCCAAGGTCGTCGGCAGCGACCCGCAGTCGGATGTCGCTGTACTGAAGATTCCGGCCACCGGCCTGCCGCACTTGCGCACTGGCGATTCCAGGTCGCTCAAGCCCGGCCAATGGGTGGTGGCGATCGGCTCGCCGTTCGGGCTCGACCACTCGGTCACCGCCGGCATCGTCAGCGCGGTCGGCCGCGCCGCCAACAACCAGCAGCGTTACGTGCCTTTCATCCAGACCGACGTGGCGATCAACCGCGGCAACTCCGGCGGCCCGCTGCTCAACACCCGCGGCGAAGTCGTCGGCATCAATTCGCAGATCTTCAGCAACTCCGGCGGCTACATGGGCGTGAGCTTCGCCATTCCGATGGACGTGGCGATGAACGTCGCCCAGCAGCTCAAGACCACCGGCAAAGTGAGCCGCGGGCAGATCGGCGTGTCGGTCGGTGCCGTCAGTTCGGACATGGTCAAGGGCTTCAACCTGCCCGATACCCGCGGCGCCCTGGTGAACGATGTCCTTGCCGGCAGTCCGGCTGAAAAAGCCGGTATCGAGCCCGGGGACGTGATCCGTTCGGTCGACGGCATCGCGATCGACGATTCCAGCGATCTGCCGCCGGTAATCGGTGCAATGGCGCCGGGCGCCACCGCCAAGCTCGACCTCCTGCGCAACGGCAAGCCGATCCAGCGCAATGTCACGCTGACCCGCCTCGATGAAACCGATGTCGTCGGGAACCAGCGCCGTGTTGCCCCACGCGAGCCCGCCGCCGCCAAGGCCGAGAACCGGCTGGGCCTGGTTGGCGAGGATCTGGACGCCGACCAGCGCCGCGAGCTGGGCCTGAAGGCCGGCGAGGGCGTGGCATTGGCCCGGATCGAGGGCAAAGCCGGCCGCAAGGCCGGTCTGCGACCGGGCGATATCGTTCTGCGGGTGGGCACTACCCCGGTGGGCAGCGTGTCCGCCTTGGAGCGCGAGCTGGCCAAGGTCCGCGGCGACCAGACCGCGATGCTGCTGGTCCGCCGCGGCGCGGCGACCCAGTTCCTGGCGGTCGCGCCCGACGAGGGCGAGAAGCAGTAAGCGCGCGTCCCCAGGGGCGTTACCAAACCCTGGTCCGGCCTGTCAGGCGTCATTCCCGACGGGTCGGGCCTCGCGCTGTGCGATAATCCAACGTTTGACCTCAAGGCCATGACGGCACGCGCCGCTCCCCATGTCTGACGCAATGCGGAACATCCGCAACTTTTCCATCATCGCCCACGTCGATCACGGCAAATCCACGCTCGCCGACCGCATCATTCAACTGTGCGGCGGGCTGGAGGCGCGCGAGATGGAGGCGCAGGTGCTCGATTCCAATCCGATCGAGCGCGAGCGCGGCATCACCATCAAGGCCCAGTCCGTGTCCTTGCCCTACAAGGCGAAGGACGGGCAGATCTACCAGCTCAATTTCATCGACACCCCCGGCCACGTCGACTTCAGTTACGAAGTCAGCCGTTCGCTGGCCGCCTGTGAAGGCGCGCTGCTGGTGGTCGACGCCGCCCAGGGCGTCGAAGCGCAGTCGGTCGCCAACTGCTACACCGCGGTTGAGCAGGGTCTGGAAGTGGTGCCGGTGATTAACAAGATCGATCTGCCCACGGCCGATATCGAGAAGGTCAAAGCCGAGATCGAGGCAGTGATCGGCATCGACGCCGAGGATGCGGTCGCGATCAGCGCCAAAACCGGCCTGAATGTCGGCGACGTGCTCGAAGCCATCGTCCATCGCATTCCGCCGCCGAAGCCGCGCGATACCGACAAGCTGCAGGCGCTGATCATCGACTCGTGGTTCGACAACTATCTCGGCGTGGTTTCGCTGGTGCGGGTGATGCAGGGCGAGATCGTGCCCGGCACCAAGATCCTGGTGATGTCGACCGGTCGTACGCATCTGGTCGACAAGGTCGGCGTGTTCACGCCCAAGCGCAAGGAACTGAAAAAGCTCGGGGCCGGCGAAGTGGGCTGGATCAACGCGAGCATCAAGGACGTCCACGGCGCGCCGGTCGGCGATACGCTGACGCTGGCCAGCGATCCCGCCGACAAGCCGCTGCCGGGTTTCCAGGAAATGCAGCCGCGCGTGTTCGCCGGGCTGTTCCCGGTGGATGCCGAGGACTACCCGGACCTGCGCGAAGCCCTCGACAAGCTGCAGCTCAACGACGCCGCGCTGCGCTTCGAGCCCGAAAGCTCCGAAGCGATGGGCTTCGGCTTCCGCTGCGGCTTCCTCGGCATGCTGCACATGGAAATCGTGCAGGAGCGCCTGGAGCGCGAATACAACCTCAATCTGATCAGCACCGCGCCCACCGTGGTGTACGAAGTGCTGAAGACCGACGGCACGGTGATGCCGCTGGACAACCCGGCCAAACTGCCGCCGACCAACCACATCCAGGAGGTCCGCGAGCCGATCATCCGCGCGAACATCCTCACGCCGCCGGACTACGTCGGCAACTGCATCACCCTGTGCGAAGAAAAGCGCGGCGCGCAGATCGGCATCAACTATCTCGGCGGCCAGGTGCAGATCAGCTACGAACTGCCGATGGCCGAAGTGGTGCTGGATTTCTTCGACAAACTGAAGTCGGTCTCGCGCGGTTACGCCTCGCTGGATTATCACTTCCTGCGCTTCGACGCCGGCCCGTTCGTGCGCGTGGACACGCTGATCAACGGCGACAAGGTCGATGCGCTGTCGATCATCGTCCATCGCAACTACGCCGACCGCCGCGGCCGCGACCTGTGCGAAAAGATGAAGGAACTGATCCCGCGGCAGATGTTCGATGTCGCGATCCAGGCCGCGGTCGGCTCGCAGATCATTGCCCGCAGCACCGTGAAGGCGCTGCGCAAGAACGTGCTGGCGAAGTGCTACGGCGGCGACATCAGCCGCAAGAAAAAACTGCTCGAGAAACAGAAGGAAGGCAAGAAGCGCATGAAGCAGGTCGGGCGGGTTGAAATTCCGCAGGAAGCCTTCCTCGCCGTGCTGCAGATGGACAGCAAATGATGTTTCCGCCCTTTCCCGTCGGGAGAGGATGTGCGAAGAACCCGCCCCGGAAGGGACCCGGGACGGATGCGGGTGCGAAGGGGCGCTGGCGATGAGTCATCGCGACTTCGCAGTACTCTCGCTTCAACCCCGATGCCGTTGGGCGCAGGGCTCTCAAATGGAGAATGTATGGTCTGGTTCGAACTCGTCCTCGTCACGCTGACCCTGCTGACCGGTCTGATCTGGTTGCTGGACCGGCTGTTCTTCGCCAAGCGCCGGGCCAGGGCAGATGGTCTGCTGGACGAAAACAAGGAACCCGTGATCGTCGATTACGCCCGGGCGTTTTTCCCGGTGCTGGCGCTGGTGCTGATGCTGCGCAGCTTCGTCGCCGAACCGTTCCGCATCCCGTCCAGTTCGATGATGCCGACCCTGTTGATCGGCGATTTCATCCTGGTCAACAAGTTCGCCTACGGCCTGCGGCTGCCGGTCACCAACAGGAAGGTGATCGAGGTGGGGGAACCCGGTCGCGGCGATGTGGCGGTGTTCCGCTATCCCGGCAAAGGGCCGGGCGATCCGAATACCGGCGCCGACTACATCAAGCGCGTGATCGGTCTGCCGGGCGACACCATCGAATACGCCGGCAGTACCTTGACGGTCAACGGCCAGACCTTGGAATATGCGGAAAAAGGCGCGTTCAGCGGCAATGGTCGCAATGCCGAAATGAACGGCGCTTCGCGATTACTCGAAAAATTTCCGGGCCACGAGCATGAAGTGCTGGAACTGCCCGACCAGTTCGCCGACCCGCGCGGCGAAGGCCAATGGGTCGTTCCCGCCGGTCACTATCTTGTGATGGGCGACAACCGCGACCGCAGCGATGATGGTAGATTCTGGGGGTACCTGCCTGAAGATCGGCTTCGCGGCAAGGCCTTTTTGGTGTGGTTGAACTGCAGCGGCTGGTTCTGTGCCGACAGTTTCGAACCCTCCCGGATCGGCAACGGCATTCAGTAAGCCGGGCTTCGGCAAGATCCGCGCCGTCACACGCGCACCGTCATCAACCACACCATCGTTTCGGGGGATTGGATATGCGACGCAATCAGAGCGGCATCACGTTGATCAGTTTCGTTATCGTCGCGTCAGTGGTCGGATTTTTCCTGTTCATCGCCATGAAGCTGTTCCCGATGTACCAGGAGTTCTACGGCGTGAAGTCGGCGGCGAAAAGTCTGGCCGGCGAAGCGGGCATCGCCAACGAACAGCCGGCGCAGATCAAGGACAAGCTCTTCAAGCGGTTCAACATCGGCTATGTGAATTCGGTCAAGCCCGAACACGTCAAGATTGACACCGCCGGCAACGGCAAGGTCATGCACATCAATTACGAAGTCCGCGTGCCCATGGTCGGCAATCTCGATGCGGTCGGCAGGTTCGTCGTCGACCAGCCGCTCGGCGGCACCGCTTCCTACTGAAGCCACGGTTGCGGTGACTGTCGTCCACGCCGGTGGAGGCCATACCCTCGGCGGGCATGTCTTCCACGATTCGAGCTTGCTTGAGCGGGCGCTGACCCATCGCAGCGCCGCCGCGGCGCACAACGAGCGTCTGGAATTCCTCGGCGACGCCCTGGTCGGGGCCTTCGTCGCCGAGGCGCTTTATGTCCGCTGGCCCAAGGCGGCCGAGGGCGATCTCACCCGCGCGCGCGCCGAACTGGTCCGCGAATCGTCTCTCGCCGCGTTGGCGCGAAAACTCGATTTGGGCCAGCGGATCCTGCTGGGCCCGGGCGAAATGAAATCCGGCGGCCATCGCCGCGATTCGATCCTGGCCGATGCGCTGGAAGCGGTGGTGGCGGCGATCTATCTCG
>JAYUUH010000133.1:0-5513 GCA_043754745.1 Lysobacter sp. | reverse complement strand
GCACCTGGCCGTCGCAGTGCGGGCCTGCGCCGATGCCGATGGTGGGAATGCTGCTGGCGGCGGTGATCGACTGCGCCAGCGGCGTCGGCACGCATTCCAGCACCAGCAGCGACGCGCCGGCTTCGGCCACCGCCTGCGCGTCTTCGCGCAGCTTCGCGGCGGCGAGCGCCTCGCGCCCCTGCACCTTGAAACCGCCGAAACGCAGCACAGACTGCGGGGTCAGGCCCAAATGCGCGGACACCGGGATCTCGCGTTCGACGAGGAAACGGATAACGTCGAGCTTGTGGGGACCGGCGCCTTCGAGCTTGACCATCTGCGCGCCGGCCTGCAGCAGGCGAGTGGCGGCATCGAGCGCGCGCTCGGGCGTGGCGTCGGCCTGGAAAGGCAGGTCGCTGATCAGCAGCGCGCGCTGCAGGCCAGAGGCGACCGCGGCGGTGTGATAGACGATATCGTCGACGCTCACCGGCAGGGTCGAGCCGTGGCCTTTGACCACCATGCCGAGCGAATCGCCGACCAGGATCAGGTCGGTGCCGCTGCGATCGAGGACGCGGGCGAACACCGCGTCGTAGGCGGTCAGCATCGCCAGTTTGCGCCCATCGCGCTTGGCATCCGCCAGCGCGGGCACGGTCCAGGGCTTGTCTTCGCGAATGGCCATATGGATCCAGAGTTTGGCCGGAGGGAAGAGGCCGGAGGGGGCTAAGCCTAGCAGGTTGCGGCAGGCCGTTTCCGGCGTTTCAGCGTTCCGGCAGCAATGCGATTCCGCCCCGCTCGGCGCTGCCGAGCGCCCGTCGGGCACTGCCGCGGCCGGGGATTTCGATGTCGTCGACCAGGTCGAGCAGCGGCATCAGCGCGAACGCGCGTTCGTGCAAGTGCGGGTGCGGCAAACGCAGGCCAGGCAGGTCGACCTGGTCGTCGGCGTACAGCAGGATATCGAGGTCGAGGATCCGCGGACCCCAGCGGCCGCTGCCGTCCGCGGCGCGTTCGCGGCCGAAATCGCGTTCGATACTCAGCAGTTCGTCCAGCAGGACCCGCGGCGGCAGCGCGGTCTTGATCGCGGCGACGGCATTGACGAAGTCCGCCTGATCGGTTCGACCCCAGGCCGGCGTGCGGTAGAACCGCGACACCGCGAGCAGGCGGCTGCGTGGAACGGTCATCAGCCGGTGCACCGCCGCGCGCATGACCGCCGCGCTTTCACCAACATTGCCGCCAAGACCGACATAAGCGACGACCGGGTCGCGCCGGGTCGCGACCGCTGCTGCGATGTCCGTGGAACTCAATGCCCGACCGCCGCCGGACGTCGACGCCGGCGGCGACGCGGACCGCGCGCTTCGGCCGCGGCCTCTTCTTCGGCCAGCGCCGGACGCAGTGCGGCGACCGCCAGCGCATGTTCGGGATCGTGCTGGGCTTCGGCCCAGAACGCGATGTCTTCGGCGTGGCTGTCGGAGGCCACCTGGCGCAGCAGCAGGAAATCGTAGGCGGCGCGGAACCGCGGGTGCGCCAGCATCCGCACTGCGCGTTTGCGCTGACGCTGCGAGAACCGCGACTGCATCAGCCAGATTTCCTGCATCGGCAGCGAGAACCTGCGCGGCAGCGCCACGGTATTGAGCTGATGCACGGCGACGCGGTCGGCGGCGTGACGCTCGGCTTCGGCGACGTGCATCCCCTGCGCCTGCAGCATCGCCAGGGTGCGGCAATAGGCCGGCCACAGCAGCAGGGCGAACAGGAAGGCCGGCGACACCGGCTCTTCGGCGGCGATGCGGGTATCGGTGGCGCGAAGGCCTTCCAGCAGCATCCGTCGTAGCGCACCGTTGCGGTTCGAGGCCAGCGCGACCGCCGTCTCGGGCAGCAATGCCGACAGCAGACCGTGGGCTTCCAGACCGAGGAAACTGGCCTCGGCATGACCGGAGAGGAACAGCTTCAGACACTCTTCGAACAAACGCGCGGACGACGCTTCCTTCAGGAGCGGCGCCAGCTTGGGAATCGGGTCGGCACTGGGCGGATCGATGCCGAAGCGGAGCTTCGCTGCCAGCCGCACTGCGCGCAGCATGCGCACCGGGTCTTCGCGGTAACGCGTTTCCGGGTCGCCGATCAGTTTCATCACCCGGTTGTTGACGTCCTCGAAACCGCCGAGATAATCGCGCACCGAGAAATCGGCGATCGCGTAATAGAGCGCATTCGCGGTGAAATCGCGGCGCACAGCATCGTCCTCGATGGTGCCGTAGACATTGTCGCGCAGCACACGACCTTCCACATCCTGCTCGCGGTCGCCGCTGCCGTCGTCGCTGTTGGCGCGGAACGTCGCCACTTCGATGATCTCGCGGCCGTAGACCACGTGCGCCAGCCGGAAGCGGCGGCCGATCAGCCGGCAATTGCGGAACAGATGCTTGACCTGTTCGGGCGTGGCGTCGGTCGCCACGTCGAAGTCCTTCGGATGCTCGCCCAGCAGCAGGTCGCGGACCGCGCCACCGACGAGATAGGCGCCATAACCGGCTTCATGCAGCCGATAGAGCACACGGAGCGCACTGGGACTGATGTCCTTGCGTGAAATCGCATGCTGATCGCGGGGAATGGTGCGCGGTGCGGTCGGCAGAATGGATGGGGCGGTCATCGGCACTCGGAGATTGGGAAGCGCGGCGGGCCGGAATTGGTCACGTCGCCGGTGGACCCGCTATACTAGCAGCCTGTCGGCATCGCCCGTTCGACCCCGGCCCTCTTGGCCATCGAGCAGGGCTTTGCCGGTGACCGTACTCCGATTGCAGGCTCCAAACGGACGCGCTCCAAGCGGGCGGGGTCCGGATGCGATATCTCAAGCGAAGTTTCATGCTCCCTTCGTCTAGAGGCCCAGGACGTGGCCCTCTCAAGGCTAAAACACGGGTTCGAATCCCGTAGGGAGCGCCATATCGAAGCCTGCGTCGAACACGCAGGCTTTCTTCGGAAGCCCGTGCAGCGATGCGCGGGCTTCGTCGTCCGGGGCACCCATCCGTCGGTCGACGCAGGGCGTGAGCGGTTTCTCCTTCCGCCCCGCTCGCTTTACACTTGTCGCTCCTCGCCTTCCGGGTCGAACCATGCCTTTCGTCGTCACCGAAAACTGCATCAAGTGCAAGTACACCGACTGCGTCGAGGTCTGCCCGGTCGACTGCTTCCACGAAGGCCCTAACTTTCTGGTGATCGATCCGGACGAGTGCATCGACTGCACCCTGTGCGAGCCGGAATGCCCGATCAATGCGATCTATCCGGAAGACGATGTCCCGGCCGGGCAGGAAGCCTTCGTCGCCCTCAACAAGGAACTGGCCGCGGCATGGCCGGTCATCACCACCCGCAAGGACGCGATGGCGGACGCCAAGGAGTGGGAAGGCAAGCCAGACAAGCTGCCCCTGCTGGAGCGTTGATGCGGTAGCGCCGGGCCGGCCCGCCTTTCACGATCCGCGCAAACGAATACGGGCACCTCGCGGTGCCCGTTCGTTTTTTTGCGGATGTTCGCTTTGCGGACGATGCGTCGGCGTCAGTTGCCGCCGAGCGCCGTCTTCATCGCGGCGACAAGCTTCACAGCGCTGTCGTTGTCGGCCGGCAGGCCACGCGGGTCGACCGCCGAGACCGTGCTGCGGCCATCGGCCTCGGTGATGCGGACCAGGAACTTCTGGCCTTCGTAGTCGACGTCGAAGGCACCCAGCAGCTGCGCGCGGCTGGCGATGGTCAGACCTGGCGTGGCACTGAGCACTTCGCCGACCCGCGAGAAGGTGGCGGCGCGGTCGCCGGCCACATTGAACGCCAGTGCGCGTGCCGAAGGATCGCCAGCGGGCAGCGATGAGCGCGACACCGAACCGCTGGCGGTCGTGGCGAGACTGCGCTCGGCTTCGGCGGCATCGAACGCCGGCGGGAACTCCAGCGGACGCTTGTCGGTATCCACCGAGTAATAGTCTTTCTTGCGGAACCAGCTGCAGCCCGAGGTGCCGAGCACGGCAACGGACGTCGCGAGGACGATGGCGATCATCGCGGTGCGGGACAGGGCATGACGGATATCGGGACGGATCGGTGACATGGGGTCTCCTGGAGAAAACGGTGCGGGCGAGGCCCGGTGAACGAGGTGCGGCGTGGACGTTTCTGCGCTCAGCCTGCGCGGGCGATACGTTCGGCGGGCATCGCCACGGCGCGCTCGACTCCGGCGATCCGGATGGCGATGGCGTCGGCCGTCGAGATATGGGTGGCGGACAGATCGGTGAGCGGCAGACGCAGGCCTTGACCGTAGCCCTGGCGAGCCAGGATCGCCTTGACCGGGATCGGGTTGGGTTCGATGCCCATGAAATCGAAGATCGGCTGCAGTTCGGCGTCGAAGGCTTCGGCTTCCGCACGATGGCCGCCGCGGGCCAGATCGCAGAGCCGGCGCATCGCGACCGGCAGTGCGTTCGAAGCCACGGAAATCAGACCATCGGCGCCGGCGAGCATGGCGCGGGCGGCGGTGGGATCGTCGCCCGACAGGATCGCGAACAAGGACGAGCGCAGGGCGAGCAAGTCGCGCATGCGCTCGGGCTCGGCGCGCGCTTCCTTGATGGCCACGATCTGTGGATGCGAGACCAGCTCGGCGACGGTCGCCGGCAGCAGGTCGCAGCCGGTGCGGCCGGGAACGTTGTAAAGCACGACCGGGAGCGCGCCGTCGTCGGCCACCGCGCGGAAATGCGCGATCAGACCGGCCTGGGTGGGGCGGACATAGGCCGGCGTGACCACCAGCGCGGCGTCGGCGCCACAGGCGGCGGCGCGACGGGTCAGTGCGATGGTTTTCGCGGTATTCGACAGCCCGCTGCCGGCCAGCACTGGAATGCGCCCGGCCACCAGCGCCACCGCACGACGCAACAGCGTCTCGTACTCGTCGTCGCCGAGGGCGTTGGCCTCGCCGGTGGAACCCGCCACCACGATGCCCTGGGTGCCGGCATCGATCTGCGACTGGAGCAGACGATCCCAGGCATGGAGGTCGAGTTCGCCGGACGCCGTGAACGGCGTGGCCAGCGCAGTGATACTGCCGGACAGATGCACGCGAATGCCTTGGAATGACGGATGGTTCTGGGAGGGGTGGCGCAGCCGGGGCGGCGCCGTAGCAGCCGGATGTTACTTGGGAAGGTCTGAACACTCCATCCTTCGTGATCAGGGCTCGATCGATCGCCGTACCCGGAAGGCACGCTGCGCATCGCGTCGCCCACCATGGGAATCAACGACTTGCGTCGTGATGCGCGGTTTGGCGAACGCAGCCAAGCAAGACAGGCACCGCTTGATGCCGAGTTTGCTTGCGGGTCGAAACCGCCGCCAAGTATGCTGGTCATCGTCTAGACCGCGCACTGCGCGACCAGGCTTCTCTGGAACGACCTCGCCAGAACCATCTCCGGAACCACTTCGCAACATTTCCCTCGCCGCGGACCCCACCTTGACCGATTCTGCAACTGCCGCCGCCCGACCAGCGCCGAACGAGAACTACCTGCTGATCAACGCCTACACGACGCATCCGCAGTCGCCGCTCCTGCTGG
>JAYUUH010000132.1:0-5527 GCA_043754745.1 Lysobacter sp. | reverse complement strand
CGCTCAGCCGGTTGTTTCGCAGCGAGACCGAGCGTCGCCAGTTCTGCGCAATCGGATCGGTCAAGAACAACATCGGCCATCTCGATATCGCAGCCGGCATGGCGAGTCTGATCAAAGTCGCGATGTGTCTGAAATTCCAGCGCATTCCGCCGTGTGTCAATTTCACCACGCCGAATCCCAAGATAGATTTCGAGAGCAGCCCGTTCCACGTCAACACCGAGTCGATCGAATGGCCGCAGGCCGCCACGCCGCGACGTGCTGCAATCAACTGTCTCGGTATCGGCGGCACCAATGCCTTCATGGTGCTGGAAGAACCGCCGCAGCGGTCGCTGCCGCTGCGCGCGGCGGCAATGCCGCGCATCGTCGTATTGTCGGCAAAGACCGAGGCCGCGCTTTGGCGCAAGGTCGCTGATCTCATCGCCTGGCTCGACACCGGCAAGGGCGAACATCTCGACGATATCGCCTTTACGCTTGCCACGGGCCGCAGTCTGTTCGCAAATCGCTGCGTACTGGTGGTGAACGATGTCAGTGACCTGATTGCCAAGCTCGAGCGCTTGAACCGGCATCGGCGCGCGCCGGATTGCTTTATCGGCAGCGACGTCGAGCGTTCCGGCAATGCGACGCCGGGCCTCGACGAGTTCGCGAATTTTCTGGTGCAGCAGGTTCTCGCCGGTTTGCCGGCTGAAGAAGTGCGCAGCAAGCTGCTCGCCCTCGCAGATCTGTACTGCCGTGGGGCGACGCTGTCGTTTGATGCCTTGTTTGCGGGATCGGGAGCGCGGCGCATTGCCCTGCCCACTTATCCCTTCGAAAAAAGACGCTTCGCGATACCGGAGCGACCCGAGAGCGCCCGACCAGAACCAATCGCAGCGGCGGCACCGTCGATCCTGCATCCATTGCTGCACGCCAACGTGTCCGATGTATCGGGTCTGATCTTCACGTCCGAGTTCGACGGTGAAGAATTTTTCCTGCGCGACCATATGGTGCTCGAACACCGCGTCCTGCCCGGCGTGGCCTATGTCGAAATGGTGCGCGCCGCCGCGGCGCTGGTGCTGCCGGGCGACCGTACGCGAACGCTTGAATTCAAGGATCACGCCTGGATCCAGCCGGTGGTGGTCGACAATGCGTTCGCGCTGACGGTGGTGCTGCACGACAACGGCGAAGACGAGGACGGCGGACGCTGGCTCGAATATAAGATCCTCTCCGAAGGCGGGGGCGGCGAAAAACTCCACGCCAGCGGAACGGTCCGCTGCACTGCGGAGGCCATCGACGCCGAGCCGGTGGATCTCGCTGCGGTCAACGAAGCCATCGAGAGCGCGAACCGCGATCGCGATGCACTGTACGCGCGTTTCGAGGCGCTGGGTTTGCGCTATGGGCCGACGATGCAGGGCATCGCCGAGCTGCGCAGCGACGGCGACGAGGTGATCGCGCGTTTGCGGTTGCCGGGCGCGTCGGATCCGCGCTTCGGCCTGCATCCCGCGATGATGGATGCGGCGATGCAGTGCACGGTCTGCCTGCTCGCGGGCTTGGACGGCGAAGGCGGCGCTGCGGTGATGCCGTTCGCCTTCGACGACATGATCGTCCACGGTGGCACCACCGACGAAATGTGGGTCTGGGTCCGTCGCGCAGCTGGCGCGCCCATCGCGGGCATGCCGTCGCTGGATATCGATCTGGTCGACGACCAGGGCCTGCCGCGGGTGAGCATCCGCGGTCTGATCTCGCGCACGGTCGCGGCCGCGCCCGGAGTCGCCTCGCCCGCCGTTGCGTCGACGCGCGCCGTCGGGGCTGCGCCGGCGCTCGCGAGGCCGGCCGCGACCCCGGCGTCCATACCGGCCCTGCGCGCGCTGGTTCCGATCTGGAATCCTGTCCGCTTCGGACGCGACGCGGCGACGCCGGCACCGGGCGAACGCTGCCTGCTGCTCGGTGGAGACGAGGCGCTGTTCGCCTGGCTGCGTGCGGCTCCGATCGAACTGCAACATCAGCCGATCGTTGCCGGCGATTCGGTCGAACGGATCGAGCGCCTGCTGTCCGATCGCGAATTCGACCATCTGCTGTGGTTCGCCCCTGAGGCGGACGTCGGCGACCATGATGCGATCGTCGCCAGCCAGGATGCGGGCGTGCTCTCGTTGTTCCGCATCCTCAAGTCCCTGAGTCGGCTCGACTGGTTCGACCGCGAACTCAAGTTCACGGTCGTCACCCGCCGCGCGCTGCAGGTCTTCGACGACGAACGGGTGTCGCCGCATCATGCCAGCGTGCACGGTATGGTCGGCAGCGTCGCCAAGGAGCTGCCGCTGTGGCGCTTCCGGCTGCTCGACATCGAATCGACCGACGACCTCGAACCGCGCGAAATTCTCGCCTTGCCCTGGGACGAGCAGGGCAGGGGGCTGGCGTTCCGCTGTGATGAATGGTTCCGCCAGGAATTCGCCGATATCGGCCGACTGTCGTCCCCGCGCGCCGCGTACCGGCAGAAGGGCGTCTACGTCGTGATCGGCGGCGCCGGCGGGCTCGGCGAAGTCTGGACACGGCACATGGTCGCGCGCTACGACGCCGAGGTGATCTGGGTCGGTCGCCGGCCGCAGGATGCCGACATCGAAGCAAAGCTCGATGCGATCGCGGGCCTGGGCCGAAAACCGCACTATTTCTCCGCGGACGCCACCGACGCGGCGGCGCTGACGGCGGCAGTCGCGGCCATCCGCGAGCGCTTCCCGCGGATCGATGGCGTGGTCCATTCCGCGCTGGTGCTGAAGGATCAGACAGTGCGCGCGATGGACGAGGCCGTCTTCCGCCAGAGCCTCGCGGCCAAGGTCGACGTCAGCGTCAACATCGAGCGCGCCTTCGCCGGCCAGGATCTCGATTTCATGCTGTTTTTCTCGTCGGTAGCGTCGTTCCACCGCGACGCCGGCCAGTCGAACTACTGCGCCGGCTGCACCTTCAAGGACAGCTTCGCGCAGGCCATGCGCGCACGTCATCCGTACCCGGTCAAGATCGTCAACTGGGCCTATTGGGGCAGCGTCGGCGTCGTCACCGACGCGTTCTATCGCAAGCGCATGGAAAGCTTGGGGATCGGCTCGATCGAGCCAGATGAAGCCATGCGGGCGCTGGAAGCTTTCGTCGCCTCGGACATGGATCAGCTGGCGCTGATGAAGGTGATCTCCCAACGCGCGCTCGACGACCTGTGGGTGTCGGAGGAGGTCCGCTATTACCAGGATCACGACGCATCGAGCGGGTACGGCGGCGAGGCGTTGATCGCATCGTGAATCGAACATACATGATGGAATCGCAGCCCGTGAGCAGGGCCGAATTCGAATCGCTGCTTGAATCGATCTACGCGTCCACTGCATCCTCGCCGCAGGGTGGAGGGTCGGGGGCGCCTCCGGGTGTCGAACTCGGAAATGTGCTGGACGAAATCTACAAGGCGCACGAGACCTAAATGAAGACCGTATTTCTCCCAGCCATGCGCGCGCACGAACCGGGCTCTCGCCCACACTCGCTACAGGCGCGATCGATGAAGTCGGTAGCGATGCAGTCGGTGAGTATTTCCCTGCTAGCCCTCGGAGTGGCCTTCAGCGCCTGTGCGCAGACGCCGAAGACCGAGCCTGCTCCCGATCCCGACAGCGATTTCCTCGAAGGCGTTGTTATCGATCCGCCCGCCGAGACGCAGACGGGCGCACCGGACGCGCGTGGCGACGAGGTCTCCGACGGGTTGCCGCCGGAGCAAGGTAGCGACACGACCGTCGACTTTGACGACCTCGAAATCGACATCGATCCGAACATGGACGACGATAAGGACAATGTCCAAGGCGCACCGGCACCGCGCGCCGATGGCGAGCCTTCGCCCGATGGTCCGGATCTTATTGATATAGATCTTATTGGTCCGGATCTTGTTGGTCAGGAGCCCGACGGACCGGTATCCGCGACTGAGGACGGCGAGGATCCGACCGGGCGCACGGCGGACGACGAAAGCGTGCTCGACGACAGCAGGCTCGCGGCCTGGCTGGAGCCACTGCGCATCAGCCTGAAGCATGAAACGTCGTACAAGTTCGCCGCGCCGAAGCGGGTGGTGAACAACCGGTCGTCTGTCCGGCTGGAATATTCGAAGCCCTTGACCAGCAATCTGTTTCTCCGCCTGGATACGAAGCTTAATCTGCACTGGGGCAACGATCACCGCGCCAAGGCAAAGGACGAGAATCCTTTTCGCGAACTGGTTACGCGCGAAGCTTACCTGCAGAGCAGTTTCGGCAACACGAGCTTCCGGCTCGGCTACCAGATCCTGCCGTGGGGCGTTTCGGAGGGCGGCGCGATCACCGACGAAGTGAGTCCCCGCAACAGCGCCGAGTTCTTCTTCATTTCGTTGGAGGAGTCTCGCGTCGGTCAGCCGATGCTCGCCATGGACCATTTCGGCGACTCCGGCCAGTGGACCGCGTTCTTCGTGCCGCGTCCCGGTTACAACAAATATCCGGACCGCGGCTCCGAGTACGACATCCCCGGCGCCTTTGACAGGAACGCGCCGGACGACGACTGGGACAACGCCGGCACCTACGAATTCGGTGCGCGGTGGAAGCGCTCGTTCGGCAAGAGCGACATCAGCCTGATGGCGGCGCGACTGATCGACAACGATTACCTGGTGCGCCAGCAGCGCTTACAGATGTACGGGCTGACCGCGAATGTCGCGATCGACAACCTGCTGCTGCGCGCGGAAGTAGCGCTGAAAAAGCCGCGCGCGTTCTTCGCGCTTCCGGCCGGCAGCAGCGACCTGTCGATTGTCGAGAGCGACCAGTTCGACTCGAGCTTCGGCTTCGATTACTCGCCCGGTGGCCGGGCGCTCAGCTACAGCGCCGAAGTCACATGGAGCCGGTTGCTGGACTGGCGCGGCACTATCGTAGGCCGCGAACAAAACGAATATTCGTTGGTGGGCTCGGTGAGCAACCGCTTCTTCAACGACGACCTGACCCTGAGTTGGCTCACTATTTACACCAGGCCGTACACCAGCTTCCAGCACAAGTTCCTCAGTTCCTACCTGATCGACGACAATTCCACGGTTTATTTCGAATTGTTCTATCCTGACGAACGGGACGAACGTAGTGGAACCTGGCCGTATCGCGACCAGAAGCAGTTCGTCATCCGATATCAATATCAATTCTAGCGACCGCGAGATGGATCACGCCATGCAGATGCCCGTTGAAGACGTATCGAAGAAAATCCTGTCGAAGCAGATCGACAAGCAGGACGCCATGCGCCTGTTCCAGTCGCTGGACAAGGAGTCGCAGTTGCAGGTGCTGGCGATCGTCCGCCGTGCGGATGGCATCACGCCGGCGCACGACGGCAAGGGCGCGGCGCGGGCTCTGAAAACGCTCGACCAGCGCGACCTCACCGACGAGCACCGCGCCTGGATCGCCGCTCTCGTCGAGAAGTACGACCGCTTCGTGCCGAAGTCCAAGGCCAATGTTCTCGAACATCAGGCCCACTTCGTCGACCAGCGTCGCGCCTTCCACCTGATCAAGGATCTGAAGAAGCTCCACTTCCAGATCAC
>JAYUUH010000131.1:0-1903 GCA_043754745.1 Lysobacter sp. | reverse complement strand
CCGAGCTTCTATGGCTTCCCGGTGTTCGGCGACATGACGGCCCTCAAGGGAGCGGAGGACTGCGGCGGGCGCGAGGTGGACCCCGACACCCGCACGTTCGACCCAGACGTTGACATGGAGAGCCGCCTGGGCCGGCGCGTCGCCGAGGCGCAGATCGGCGTCGGTCGCGCCGCCCGCCGCGCGCAATGCGTGGAATTCGATGCGCGGATCGCGGAACGGCAACGCATGTGCGGTGAACAGCGTCTCCAGCGTCCGCAGCACGGCCGGGCTTGAGCGGTAATTCGCGTAAAGCGCGTATTCGCCGGCCAGCCCGCCGGCCTCGGCCAGACGACGCACGCGGTCGCGGGCGCGCAGATACGTCGCCAGATCGCCGCCGCGGAAGCGGTAGATCGCCTGCTTGGGATCGCCGATCAGGCACAGCAGCCGCTGCGCGGGATCGTGCTCGGGGTAGGCCGCGTCGTGGATGCGGCTGAAGATGTCCCACTGCCGCGGGTCGGTATCCTGGAATTCGTCGATCAGCAGCAGTGGCCAGCGTTCGGCGAGCGCGGCGGCGAACGCCGGATCGTCGCTGGCGCGCCACACCGCTTCGATCAACTGATCCTGGGTGCGTTCGCCGCGCAGCGTCATCTGCGCCGCGAAGCGCGCCTGCGCGTCGTCGCGCAGCGCGTGCAGCGCGGCCGCGGCATCGGATTCGTCCGCGCGCGGCAGCGTGGTGCGCGCGGGGTCGCAGAGTTTCGGCAGATCCTGCGCCAGCGCCGCGGGCTGCGACCACAGATCGCGCAGCAACGCATATTGCGCGGGATCGCCCTCCTCGCCAGCGGCGCGACGCCACAGCTGCGCGGCGACCTCATCCCAGGCGTCGGGCGCGCCGTCGACCAGTTCGACATCGGCCAACAGTCCGGCGCGGAAACCGAATTCGCGCAGTGCGCGCTGGCAGAAACCATGAATAGTCGCGATCAACGCTTCGTCGAGCTGCGCCAGGGCCGCGCGCAGGCGGTCGCGAAGCGTGGCGGCATCGACCAATGCGCTCGCCTGTGCGAGCACGGCCTTCGCAGCGTTCGCTTCGCTGTCGTCGTCGCGCATCGCCGCGCCGTCCAGCACTTTCTGCGCAGCGAGCAGACGTTGGCGCAGGCGCTTGCGCAGCTCCTGCGTGGCCGCGCGGGTAAAGGTCACCGCCAACAGTTGCTGGATCGGCACGCCGCGCTCCAGCAGCAGGCGCAGCAGCACCGTGACGAGGGTGAAGGTCTTGCCGGTGCCGGCGCTGGCTTCGATCAGGCGCAGCCCGTGCAGCGGCAGCGCGAGGCCGAGGTCGCCGCTGTCGCCGACGGATTGCAGGCGATGATCGGACGCGCTCACTACGGCGCCTCCAGCGCATCGAAGACCGCCCGCGCGATCGCGCCGAAATCCCGCGCGCGCGCGCTGTCGGCCGCATCGAACAAGCCCTGCGGACGGAATGCGAGCGCGAGCCACGGATCGGCCGATTCGCCGCCGTAATCGCCGAATCCGGGCGCGAACGCGTGCTGCGCCGCTGCCAGCGCCGCGGCGTGATCGGGCTTCGCGTGGAATTTCTCGACGTACTTCCAGCCCGCCTTCGGCGCGAACGGCAGCGGTTCGGCCTGACCGCGGCGCCACAGCGCGAGCAGCGCATTCAATCGCGCCTGCGCGGTGTCGCGGTCGACGCCGGTGAAGGTCTGGATCGCGATGGGCGGCACATCATCGGTCGCATCGCCGGATTTTTTCTTGCCGCTTTTGGCTTCGCCCTCGCCTACCAGCACGGTGCGCGCGGCCGCGCCGTGCACGGACGCCAGCAGCAGATGATCGAGGCCTGCGCGGAGCCGGCGCTTGCCTTCGAGCTTGCCGGCTTCGAGGACCAGCCGCAGCGGACGGCCTTCGGCGTCGCGAT
>JAYUUH010000130.1:0-1908 GCA_043754745.1 Lysobacter sp. | reverse complement strand
ATTTCTGGCGGGTCGGAAGCTGAACAAACATGGCAGATAAACGTCGGAAGCTCATGAAAGCATGGGAGAGATCAGGATACCGCTTGTTAGCTTTCGGTTAATGAGCGGGTTATAGTAGATACGGCGTCGTACGTCGGGAGGGGGCTTCCGGCAGGAGCGGAATGGGCAAGGGGAACTGCCTGTCTGCACGGCGCAGCCCAATTCTGTCCATGGAGACGCAACAACAATGCACACCCACAACCGTTTCATCCAGATGTCCGCGCTGGCACTGGGCATCGCCAGCGCACTGGCCTTCGGCCAGGCCCAGGCTTCGGGCTTCCAGCTCAAGGAAAACAGCGTGAAGGCCATGGGCCGCGCGTTTGCAGGTTCCGGCGTCGCCACGGGCGATGCGTCGGTCGTCGTGAACAATCCGGCCACCATGACCTCGTTCGAAGGCACCACGATCCAGGCCGACGTGACCGTGGTCGATCTCAACGCCACCTTCGACGGCGGTGGTTACGCCGCGACCGGCACCCCGCTGGTCCGCCCGATTACGGGCAGCGACGGCGGCAATGCGGGCGGCACCACGCCGATCCCGGCCATGTCCATCATCCACAAGTTCGGCAACGGCCTCACCGTCGGCGCGATGGTCAGTGCGCCGTTCGGTCTGAAGACCGAATACGACAGCGGTTGGGTCGGTCGCTATCACGGGCTCACCTCGGACCTGAAGACCGTCGATCTTACCCTTTCCGTCGCCTATGAAATCGTGCCGGACCGCTTCTCGGTCGGCGCCGGCATCGTCTATGAGCGCGCGGAAGCGGAGCTCTCGAAGGCCGTCGATTTCGGATCGGCGCTGGCGCTCAGCGGCGTTCCCGGCTTCGCGCCGCAGTCGGCCGACGGCGAAGCCGTCATCACCGGCGACGACACCGGCATCGGCTACATCGTGGGTCTGAATTTCCGTCCGACCGACAAACTGGCCATCGGCCTGTCGCATCGTTCGGAGATCGACCACGACCTGCAGGGCGAGGCCGAATGGACCGTGCCGGGCAACGCCCGCACCGTGCTCAACGCGATCGGCCGCAGAGCGCTGTTCAACGACGGCAAGGCCAGCGCCAAGCTGACCACCCCGAGCGTCACCAGCTTCAGCGTCGCCTACCAGGTCAACGACCAGCTGGCGCTGATGGGCGATTTCGCCACGACCGATTGGCATTCGCTGGAAGAGATCCGCATCGACTTCGCCAACCCGGATCCGGATTCGGTCGAGGACTTCAGCTGGGACGACACCCGCTTCTGGTCGGTCGGCGCCGAGTACAAGCTGTCGGATGCGTTCACGATCCGCGGCGGTTACGCCTACGACGAAACCCCGACCACGTTCGCCACGCGCAGCCCGCGTCTGCCCGATGAAGACCGTCGCTGGTATTCGTTCGGCCTGACCTGGAACATGAGCGAACACGTCGAGATCAATGCGTCCTACACCCGCATCGAGCCGGATTCGCCGAAGGTCGGCATCATCGACTCCGCCAACCGCCACACGCTGTTCGGCGAATACAGCAGCGACGTGAACCTGTTCGGCATTTCCGGCCGTTACAGCTTCTGATCGATTGCCGTATCGCGTGACGAAAAACCCCGCTTCGGCGGGGTTTTTTGTTGTCCGCAGGCGCGCTTGTTTTGCGCCAACGCCCGTGCAAGTCTCGGGCTACGAGGAAAACACAATGACGACAGTGCCAAACGCCGCCCGCTTGCAGGAACTCATTGATCGGCAGGACATTCTCGATTGCCTGGCGCGCATCTGCCGGGGGACTGACCGCTTCGACGAGGCTCAATTCGTCAGCGGATTCCATGACGATGCGGTTATCCAGTCGGGCAGCTACTCCGGTGGACCCGCCGAAACCTATGCCGGCGGCGCAGCGGCGCATGCCGAGAGCACCA
>JAYUUH010000129.1:0-5633 GCA_043754745.1 Lysobacter sp. | reverse complement strand
TCGCAGCCGCCGTAGTAACGCTTGCCCGGATAGCCTTCCGCGTATTTGTTGGTGAGCTGGCTACCCTGCGCTTCCATCACCCGCGGGCTGGCGTAGTTCTCGGATGCGATCAGCTCGACGTGATCTTCCTGACGACGGTTTTCCGCAGCGATCGCGGCGGCCAATTCGGGATCGAAATCTTCAATACGGCTGTCGCGCGGGAACATCTGGACTCCGGGGGCAGGATGACCCGGCCATTGTAGCCCACCGCCGGGCGCGGCCCGGCCCACAAAAAAACGCGCCCCGAAGGACGCGCCGTTGCATTGCATGCCGTATGGTTCGCCGCGCCGTGGATCGCCGGCCCGACGAACATCGCTCATCCGGACGCGAGGGTTGGGCGGAAGATCGGGTTGGCGATCCGGGCTCGCGAACCCGCATTCGGCCAATGGCACCTGCCCAACGCCCGGCGGAAGCAGGGGCGGGCCTGCCGTGCGCCGCGCGCGGGCCGGTATAATCGCCGCAACCCCAGATTCCTCTTCCGCGGCCCCTGCCCTGCGCAGGTCGCCGCTGCCCGCCACTGCGACGCCCGCTCCGATCGAGCCGGCGTCGCGTCTCACCGGAAGCCCCCATGTCGCAATACATCTACACCATGAACGGCGTCAGCAAGATCGTGCCGCCGAAGCGCCAGATCATCAAAGACATCTCGCTGTCGTTCTTCCCGGGCGCCAAGATCGGCCTGCTGGGCCTGAACGGCTCAGGCAAGTCCACCGTCCTCAAGATCATGGCCGGCGTGGACAAGGATTTCCAGGGCGAAGCCCGCGCCCAGGCCGGCATCAAGGTCGGCTATCTGGCCCAGGAGCCGGAACTCGACCCGAACAAGACCGTGCGCGAGGCAGTGGAGGAAGGCGTCGGCGAAGTGCTGCAGGCCCAGGCCGCGCTGGACAAGATTTACGAGGCCTACGCCGAAGAAGGCGCGGATTTCGACAAGCTCGCCGCAGAACAGCAGCGGCTGGAGTCGATTCTCGCCACCAACGACGCCCACCTATTGGAGCAGCAGCTGGAAGTCGCCGCCGATGCGCTGCGCATCCCGCCGTGGGACGCGAAGATCGGGCCGCTGTCCGGCGGCGAGAAGCGTCGCGTCGCGCTGTGCCGCCTGCTGCTGCAGAAGCCGGACATGCTGCTGCTTGACGAACCCACCAACCATCTCGACGCAGAGTCGGTGGAATGGCTGGAACAGTTCCTCGCCCGCTACACCGGCACCGTGGTCGCCGTCACCCATGACCGCTACTTCCTGGACAATGCCGCCGAGTGGATTCTGGAACTCGACCGCGGTCGCGGCATTCCGTGGAAGGGCAATTACACCGACTGGCTGGTGCAGAAGGGCGACCGCCTGAAGCAGGAAGACAATCAGGAAAAATCGCGACAGAAGGCGATCCAGCGCGAACTCGAATGGTCGCGGCAGAACGCCAAGGGCGGCCGCACCAAGGGCAAGGCGCGCCTGGCCCGCCTGGAAGAACTGCAGTCGGTCGATTACCAGCGCAGAAACGAGACCAACGAAATCTTCATCCCGCCGGGCGAGCGCCTCGGCAACTCGGTGGTCGAATTCAAGAACGTGTCCAAAAGTTTCGGCGATCGTCTGCTGATCGACAATCTCAACATGTTGATTCCGTCGGGCGCGATCGTCGGCATCATCGGTCCCAACGGCGCGGGTAAATCGACGCTGTTCAAGATGCTGATGGGCATGGAAAAACCCGACTCGGGTGAGATCCTCACCGGCCAGACTGTGAAGCTGGCCTATGTCGACCAGAGCCGCGACAAGCTGGAAGGCGACCACAATGTGTTTCAGGAAGTCTCTGGCGGCCTGGACATCCTCAACATCAACGGGGTCGAGATCCAGTCGCGCGCCTACATCGGCCGCTTCAACTTCAAGGGCCAGGACCAGCAAAAAAAGGTCGGCACGCTGTCCGGCGGCGAACGCGGCCGCCTGCATCTGGCGAAAACCCTGCTGCAGGGCGGCAACGTGCTGCTGCTCGACGAACCGTCGAACGATCTCGACATCGAAACCCTGCGCGCACTGGAAGACGCGCTGCTGGAGTTCCCCGGCAACACCTTCGTGATTTCGCATGACCGCTGGTTTCTCGACCGCATCGCGACCCACATCATCGCGTTCGAGGGCGATTCGCACGTCGAGTTCTTCCAGGGCAACTACCGCGAATACGAGGAAGACAAGAAGCGTCGCCTCGGCGCGGAAGGCGCGCAGCCGCACCGGCTGCGGTTCAAAGCACTGAAATGAGACCTGCGCCCGCCTTCACGGCGGGCGTTTCGCATCCGGCGAAGGCGACTTCGCCGAACTGAGGCACAGTTCACCGGATCGGGCCCGGATCGGGCTGCGGACATCCTTACGTACAGCGGGCATCTTTGAAATCATGACCGACTCCCAGACCCTGAAGACGCCCGAACCGATGCGAGGCTTCATCGACCGACTCCGCGACCGCTGGGACCACGCCGATTCGCTGGTCTGCGTCGGCCTCGATCCCGAGCCGGCGAAATTCCCGGCGAGGTTCGTCAACGACCCCGACGCGATCTTCGACTTCTGCCGCGACATCGTCGACGCCACCGCCGAATACGCCTGCGCCTTCAAACCGCAGATCGCGCATTTCGCCGCGGCGCACGCAGAGGAAGCGCTGCGCATGCTGATCATGCACATGCGTTTCCGCTACCCGCACATCCCGGTGATCCTGGACAGCAAGCGCGGCGACATCGGCAGCACCGCCCAGCACTACGCCAGCGAAGCCTTCGACCGCTACGGCGCCGACGCGGTGACCGTCAATCCGTACCTCGGCCGCGATTCGGTGCAGCCGTTCCTCGATCGCGCCGACAAGGGCGTGGTGATCCTGTGTCGCACCTCGAACGCGGGCGCCGGCGATCTGCAGGACATGGTCCTGTTCGACAAGAGCGGCGCCGGGCGCCCGCTCTACCAGCACGTCGCAGAAAAAATCGCGCGCGACTGGAACGGCAACCGCAACTGCGCGCTGGTGGTCGGCGCGACGTGGCCGGAACAGTTGCGCGAAGTCCGCGCCATCGTCGGCGACATGCCATTCCTGGTGCCGGGCATCGGCGCGCAGGGCGGCGACGTCGCAGCGGTGGTGACCAACGCGCGCAGCGCCGACGGCACCGGCTTGATCATCAGTTCGTCGCGCGCGATCCTGTACGCCTCCAAGGGCGACGATTATGCCGAAGCCGCCGCGCGTGCGGCCCGCGACCTGCGCGATGAGATCAATCGCTATCGCTGAGTCGTATTCCTGAAGACGCACCACGCTGCGCACGGCGCGGCACACCGTCACGGAGCGGCGCATCGCACAGCTGCGCGCGCGCCGAACTCAGCCGCAGTGCGTATTTCCGATCTATTTTTTTGTTGGAATGACGCATCTCGTCGAGGACAGCCGCCATGCGTAGAGTCAATGCCTTCCATCTTGGTGGGATCGCGACAGCCATCCTCTTGACCCTCGGCGCCACCGTGCAGCGTTACGGCGCGACGGCGACGGATCCTCCGCGCACGACGACGCAACGAGCCGGCGATGCTGTCCACGCTGCGGCGAAGCCCAGCCCCAGACCCAGCCGTCCGTTCGCGCCGGAGGTCGGCGCCGCACGGCCCAACCGCTGCGCCACCGCACCGTCGGCGGGGATGATCTCGGCTACGAAGCTCGATTCTCAGACGGCCACGTATCTCGGCACGGGCACCACAGATACGGTCACTGCGGTCGAGATCGCGGCCGACTGCAGCGTGCTGGTCGCCGGCCGTCTCGGCGCGCTGAACGGGGTGACCGCGCCGCAGCCTCTGGTGCAGGGCGTCACCTCCAGTACCGGCGTGCTGGCCGAACTGATCTACGACGGCCGCGCCGTTCGCAGGCAGCGCAGTTTCGGCACGATCATCAACGATCTCTCGACCAACGCCAACGACGATCTACTGATCGGCGGCGATGCAGGACTGGTGCGGCTCAGCGCCAATCTGCACAGCGTGCTGTGGACTAAAACCACGCTCGGCGCAGCAAGCCGCGTTGCGCTGGGCAACGACGGCACAGCGGCGGCGCTGTTCGGCAAGACCCTGCGGATATTCGATGCGCAGGGTAATGAACTGGCGAATCGCGTCTTCGGTGATTCGGAAGTGAACGATGTCGCGATCGATGCCTCGGGCGTGTACGTGACCGGCTTCGCGCAGCGCGACGGCGGGCCGTGCTCACAGCTGCAGGTGGCGTGGGTGCGTGGCTACACACGCACCGGCGTGGAGCGATGGAACGCCTGGGACTGGACGCATGCCGAAGCCGCGGCGACCAGCTCATCGTGTGCGGATTCGCGCGGGCTGCGGATCGCGATCGGCCGCGACGGCGGTCTGTATTTCGCCGGCGAATCGGCCGGCGGCAATACCATTTATCGCTACCAGAGCAAAGCGCTCACCGAAGCCGCGCCCAACGTCAAGACTGACGCCTACAACGACGCCTACAACACCGCTTCCAACCACATTACCTATATCGCAAAGCTCGATCCGGTCGATGGCCG
Source organism: Lysobacter sp. (assembly GCA_043754745.1). Taxonomy (GTDB): domain Bacteria; phylum Pseudomonadota; class Gammaproteobacteria; order Xanthomonadales; family Xanthomonadaceae; genus Lysobacter_I. Next base: position 1,097 of record JAYUUH010000129.1, on the reverse strand, counting down.
CGTGCAGAAGGGCCAACTGTTATTGGCACGATTGCCCGATACCAAAGGCAACACCATCCGCCCGCGCGCAATTACTGCCGACGAACAGGGCCGCGTGTATGTGGCCGGCATCTCCGCCTGCTGCACGCAGAATCGCAGCGCGCTGACGCTCAACGGCGCCGCAGTCGCGGCCTATGCCGGCGGCGATCCGTTCGTGCTGGTGCTGTCCGCCGATCTGCGCACGCGGCACCTGTGGTTTTCCGCCGCGAATGGCGGCAATGGCGAGGCCTTGGGCGTTGCCGCATCACGCGGAATAGTAGCCCTTGGCTCGCGTGCCAATGCCGTGCCGATGGCGATTGATCGTGCGGTGCAGACGACGCGCCCCGCGACCGCAACCACCGGCGGACATATAATAACGTGGTCGGTTTTAACACCCTAGAGGTCTTTGTAAGAGTTCTGTAAAAATTAATTGATAACGGACGCCTGTATGCAGAAATTTTCTGGTAGAAGGCTGGGCAAGCCTCTCAACTTGCCAAGCCATGTTTCTGCAAATGAAAACTTGTTGAGCAAGTGCAGCAATATTACTCGATGTATATTGCGAGAGAGCCAATGAAAACCGAGCAAACTTAGAGTCAGCCAAGCCGCAATAGTAAGCTGAAGTAGGCGTCCTTATTTTCTTAGTATTCTCTTTCCTGCAAACATCGATGATTGACCCTCACAGCCGATCATTGCGATGCTTCTACTAATGACCGTGTAATTAGCGGGCACCGGCGAGAACTCACAGATGTCCTCAACCGCCGCAGGAATTTTTATGTAGCTGGTACTGCCTGCATTAGTACCGCAAGCACTACTTATTCCCCTGCCAGTGATCACCCAACCCACCGGCATAGGCGAGTTGGCGCATATAGACTCTCCTGACGGATCCGGGATGCCGATCCAGTATGCATTCGGCTCACCCCACCCGCATTCCCAATACTGTGTTCTGCTTAAAATCACCCATCCCGAATATATTGGCTGGTAGTAGCAGATTCGAGTAAGACTGGTAGCAGCCTTAATTTCTGTCGTGTTGAAGCAGAAAAGCACTAGTAATACGACATTTGCGATAAACGATTTCATTT
>JAYUUH010000128.1:0-5644 GCA_043754745.1 Lysobacter sp. | reverse complement strand
TTCCGGGCCGGTCGTGTTGCGGTGATACGCGGGATTGGCTTCGTTCTCGAACTGGTTGGCGAGGAACCAGCCGTGTTTTTCGGAGAGTTCCTTGGCCTTGCGGACCATGCCGCTGCCGCGCTCGGCGGCGGGGGTGAGGATGACCTTGGCGCCGTAGGCGCGCATCAGCTTGCGGCGTTCGATCGAGAACGTTTCCGTCATCACCGCGACGAACGGGTAACCGCGCGCGGCGGCGACCATCGCCAGCGCCACGCCGGTGTTGCCGGAGGTCGCTTCGACGATGGTGTGCCCGGGTTTCAGGGTGCCGCGGCGCTCGGCGTCGAGCACGATGGCCAGCGCGAGACGATCCTTGACCGAGCCGCCGGGATTGAACGATTCCACCTTCGCGTAGAGCGTGACGTGTCCAGGCGCGACGCGGTGGAGTTTGACGATCGGCGTGCGGCCGATGGTATCGAGGATGCTGTCGTAAAGAGCCATGGTGGAATTCCTGGGTCGAATCTCTGGCGGAACAACGGTATCGGGTATCGGAACGTGGGGCGGTGACGATGACGGTCATCGAAAACGCATATGAACGTGTCAGCGCTTTCTCATGCGGCCTGCGCCAGTGCGGGCGTTTCCGGCTCGATGGCGATGTCGGCGGAGAGGCCGAGCGGCGCCGCGCCGTACCAGTGCAATTCCGCGGCGAGCGCCGCGACTTCGCCGACGAACAGCAGTGCGGGCGAGCGCACGTCGTGGCGACGGGCGAGTGCGGGCAGGTCGTCGAGCGTGCCGACGACGACCCGCTGTTCCGGACGCGAACCGTTCTCGACCAGCGCACAGGGCGTGGACGCGGCGCGGCCGTGCGCGAGCAGGCGCATGCATACGCGTTCCAGCCCGGACACGCCCATGTAGAACGCCAGCGTCTGTTTTTCGCGGGCGAAGCCGGCCCAGTCCAGGCCGTCGTCTTCGTGTTTCGCATGCGCGGTGACGAACCGCACCGACTGCGCGTGGTCGCGATGGGTCAGCGGAATGCCTGCATACGCGGCGCAGGCTAGCGCGGCGGTGATGCCGGGTACGACCTCGTAGCCGATGCCGTGCGCGCGCAGGAATTCGAGTTCTTCGCCGCCGCGACCGAAAACGAAGGCGTCGCCGCCCTTCAGCCGCACCACGCGCTTGCCGGCGCGCGCGTGTTCGAGCATGAGCGCATGGATTTGTTCCTGCGGTACATGATGCTGGCCCGACTCCTTGCCGACTTCGATGCGTTCGGCGTCGCGGCGGGCGAGATCGAGCACTTCGGCGCTGACCAGGCGGTCGTGCAGGATCACGTCGGCTTCGTTGAGCAGGCGCAGGCCGCGCAGCGTCAGCAGGCCGGGATCGCCGGGACCAGCGCCGACCAGCGCGACCCGGCCCTGGGTCGCGGTATCGCAAGCGCTGTCGATCATCGCCAGCAGCCTGCGCTCGGCGGCATCGGTATCGCCGCGGCGCAACAGCGTCTGGATGTCGCTGCGCATCACCGCGTCGAAAAAGCGTCGCCGCGCGCCGGTATCCGGGATCTGCGCACGGATGCGCCGGCGGTGGCGCACCAGCAACGTGCCGAGCGTGCCCAGCGATTCGTCGAGATCGGTTTCCAGCCGTTCGCGCAGATGGCGCGCCAGCATCGGCGCGCCACCGCCGCTGGAAATCGCGATCTGCAGCGGACCGCGTTCGATCCGCGCCGGCACCTGGAAGCTGCACAGCGGCGCGTCGTCGACCACATTCGCCCAGATCCGGCGCGCGTCTGCGGCTTCGGCGACGGTGCGGTTGATGTCGGCATCGTCGGTGGCGGCGATGACCAGCCAGACGCCGTCGAGCCAATCGGTGCGGAAACACCCATCAAGGTGCACAACGCGGCCGGCTTCGACCAGCGCGGCGACTTCGGGATCCAGCGCCGGGGCGCCGACCCGCACTTCGGCCCCGGTGGGCAGCAGCGCGGCGATCTTGCGTCGGGCGACCACGCCGCCGCCGACCACCAGCACCGGCCGGCCGCGCAAATCCAGGAAGGCCGGGAACAGCGTCGGGATAGGGGCCGGGTCGGTGTCCGCAACGCAATCGGCCGTGTCCCCGGCTGGTGTCGCCGGGGATGGCTGATCCATACGGTGCTGCACTCGAGACATGACCGGTTTCTGCTGGTGAAATGAGGCGGTTCAACCTAGTTCCGCGACGCGGATGCGGGAAATGACTGCAGGGCTTGGGTATATGCCGTTTGGGAATGCGGCGGTAGTAGTCATTCCAATTGGTTATATGATATTTGTATCGCTCGATCCGAATAGAGAGATGGGCGTCGGTCCGTGTCTGGGACCGCCCAAGCGGGCCGCCTCCTAATCCGTTGCCGGAAACATCGACATGACTCTGGTCCAGCTGCGCTATTTCGTCGCGATCGCCGATGCGGGCTTCAATATCACTTCGGCGGCGGAGCATGTGCATGCGACCCAGCCCGGGCTGTCGAAACAGCTCAAGCAGTTGGAGGACGAACTCGGCTTCCTGCTGTTCGTGCGCAAGGGTCGCAGCCTGGAAGGCCTGACCCCGGCCGGCATCCAGGTCCTGGCGCATTCGCGCAAGCTGCTGTCCGAAGCGGCGAACATCCGCGCTTTCGCCGCCAACCAGCGCCGCGACGGCCACGGCCAGTTGCTGATCGCCACCACGCACACCCAGGCCCGGTTCGTGTTGCCGCCGGTCATTTCGCAGGTGCACCAGGCCTATCCGCAGCTGAGCATCCATTTGCAGCCCAGCGCCGACGGCGACGTGCTGACCCAGCTTGCGCGTGGCGAAGCCGACCTGGCGCTGATCAGCACCGCCGGCGACGTGCCCGCCGATGGCATCGCGATTCCGCTGTTCCGCTGGCGACGCGTGGTGCTGCTGCCGCGCGCGCACCCGCTGGCGCAGCTCGGGACGCGGCCGAGCCTGGCCGATCTCGCGGCATATCCGCTGGTGAGCTACGAATCCTCCATCCGTCCCGATTCTTCGCTGCGCCGGGCCTTCGCTACGCGCGGCCTGGAACCGCAGCTGGCGATGACCGCCCGCGACGCCGATCTGATCAAGACCTACGTGCGCGCCGGCATCGGCGTCGGGCTGCTGGCGGAAATGGCGGTGAGCGCGATCCAGGATGGCGATCTGGTCGCCTTGCCTGCGCCGGACGCGATCCCGGAATGCACGGCCTGGGCGGTGCTGCCGCGCGAGCGCGTGCTGCGCGACTACACGGTGGAACTGCTGGTGGCGCTGGCGCCGCAGCTCGACCGCCACGATCTGCGGCGCACGCTCGCCGGCAATCAGAATGCGCAGTGGCCGCCGCCGCCGACCTGGGGCGAATTGAGTCAGGTGATCACCAGTTGAGCGTCGGCGCGCGCATCGCCTTGCGTTGACCCGGTCGCAGGTTGAGCCGAAGGAGACATGCCGTTGTCGTTCCTCGCAGAGTTGCTGGTCGAATTCGTCATCCAGTTCGTCGTCGAACTGCTCGTTGAAATGGGGGCGCATGGCCTGCGACGGGATCCTTCGCCGCTGCACCCCGCGGTGTCCGTCGTCGTCTACATCGTGCTCGGCGGCCTGTTGGGTTGGGTCTCATACCTGCTCTTCCCACAGCATCTGATTTCGCATCCCGACGTCCAGATCGTGAATCTGGTGCTGACGCCCATCGCGGTCAGTCTTGCGCTGGGCGCCATCGGCGCCTGGCGGGCCAAACGCGGCACCGCGCTGGTGAGGCTCGACAAGTTCGCCTATGGCTACGCATTTGCGTTGGCGTTCGCTCTGGCTCGATTCTCGCTGGGCGCTGCCGGGTGACCGGCATGAACCGGACAGGCATGAACCGGACGATCTCGGGCATCGCCAAAGTGCTGGTCGCTTTCGGTGGTGCGTTGTTCGGAATGGCGGTCCTCGCGATGCTGGTCGCCATGTTCGGATCCGGACAGCAACCGCATGGCGGCGCCCATCTGTTCGCAGGCGCGGCGATGTGGCTGGTGCCAGCGTTCGTGTCCGCAGTGATCGGGTATGCGATCCACCGTCGCCGGCAGTCGCGTCGACCGCCTGCGTCCTGAGCTTCAGGCGTGCAGCCACCGCAGCTCCGAAAACTTCGTCGTTCCGCCAGCCGGCCGTCGATTCGCCGTAGCGGAAATTGACCGCACCGGCCTGACTCTGCAATGGCGCGATCACGTCGCCCCCGGCATTTCGCCTGGCGCTACGCCGGGTGGTTTCCGGCACGACCATGGTGACGTGGCCCGAGCGCGTTCTGTTTGCGTTCCGCCGGAGATTCGACCGGATGAAACCGGTTTCCTGACACGCGAAGGCGGCGATCGGGTCGACGGTCAGCAGCGTTGCGCCGGAATCCGATGCTAACCACGTACGCAGATCGCACGTTTTTAAAGTCGGCGATGAGGAATCAACACGCAATCGCGGCGGTGTCGGATGGCCGGGACGCCCGGATGCGCGAACGCATCCGGGGCTTGGATGGTCACGCGGCCAGGAAGTCGAGCGGATCGATTTCCTCGGCCATCAGCAGGCGGATGTCGTCCTTCGACAACAGTGCGCGCAGCTGCGCGGCCAGCGGCTTGAGCTGCTCATGTGCGATGCACAGCGCCCAAACCTGATCGATCATGGCTTCGATGCCGTTGGCCGGCTCGTAGCGCACCGCGCCGCTCTGCGCGACGATCTGCAGCAGCTGACGCATCATGCCGCGTGCCTGTTGCACTTCGAGGGCGCGCGGCTGCAATGCTTGTTGCAGGGCCTGTTGCAGATCATGCAGCAGACCGATCGCGACGGTCTGCTGACGCTTGCGCAGCGTTTCGCGTTTGCCGTTGTCGAACGTCGGCGCCAGAATGCGCGCCTTCAGGCCGGCGACTTCCGCCGCTTCGACCAGGCGATGCGTCGACAGCAGGTCTTCGCTGCGGCCGATCCAGTCCATCAGATCGGTCATCGTTTGCGGCGATTTCCGCTCGAATTGGCGCACGATGGCCGGCAGTTCGAGCAGCGTATCGGAGAGTTTCCGCGTGAGCTGGAGTGTCGATCTGAACATGGCTGCTTACTCCGGCAACAATTTGCGCTCGACGCTGCCGTCGTCGCGCTGGAGGGTCTGCCATTCCATGCCGTCTTCGCTGACCTTCATGCGGATGCGGATCACGTCTTCCGGGCGCTGTTCGCGCAGACGATGGGACTCGGCGATGACCGTAAGCTGATCCAGCACGGGTTTGTCGACGATGCCTGTGACCAGGCCCAGCCCGAGTTCGTAGGTGAGCTTCGCGATTTCCTCTTGGCGATAGCCTTCGGGAAACTTGCCCTGATGCAGGCGCGCTTCGACACCGATCTCGAACAGGTCGGCGACGATGCCCTCCGCGAAGATCCAGATCGGATTCTTGATATCGCCTTCGGCCTGGATGTTCTCGATGAGCATGCGGATGCGCGAATCCAGCGCAGTCGACAGTTTCTGCCCGGCGACCGGCGGAAGTTCGCTGTAGCCGACGTGACGCGACAATTCGCGGGTGTTGATGCGTTTGAACTCGGCGTTGCCGATCGGGTCGAGCTGATAGCCTCTGAGTTCGCTCAGGCCTTCGATCGCCACCGGAATGGTCAGTTCAATATCGCCGATACGCATCCGCGGCACCGAAAAATGTTTGAGCAGGTCGTGCTTTGCATATTGCTC
>JAYUUH010000127.1:0-5647 GCA_043754745.1 Lysobacter sp. | reverse complement strand
TCCGGCGTCCCGGTAGGCGTATTCGATCCGATCGCCGAAACGGACCGGTCTCAGGCCGCTCGGCGACAACGCACCGTCGTCGATCCTGGCGCGGATGTCCATCAACATGTCGTCCGCCATCATGTCGGCGCCATCGACCGCGGTCGTGGCAGTCCTGACCACGACCTGCCCCGGTTGCGCCGACCACACCACGAACCCCGTTCCCAGCGCCAACGTAGCGACGGCGGCGATGCCGACCCATCGCACCCATGCCCGCGGCATCGGTGATTTCAATTGCATGACTCTCTCCTTCATCGGATGTGAGAACCCCCAGTGACAGCCCAGCGGCGCCTGCCGGTCGGTCATGAGGGTCTTGAGCATCGCTTCGCCGTACGCGCGTCGCGAATGGGGATGGGCCGCGACCACCGCCTGATCGCAGGCGAGTTCCTGGTCGTGGCGGAAACGGGTCGCCGCCAGATGCACCAGCGGGTTGAACCAGAACAGGCAGCGGACGATGGCGATCGCCAGATTCGCCAGCGGATCGCCGCGGCGTAGATGAAGGCGCTCGTGCGCGAGCACCAGCCGGCGCTGTTCGCTGTCGTAGCGTTCGGCGAAATCGACCGGCAACACGATCCGCGCGCGCACCGCGCCGACCACCGCAGGCAGCCCGCGGCTGGCTTGCGCGCGCCACAGCCGGTCCCGCAAAGGCCGCAACTCGCCCAGCGCCCGCTCGAAGCGGCGCTGCTGCCACCACAATCGCAAGGCCATCGCGATGGCGCCGATCAGCCACACGGCGAGCCACCAGTGCGAGCGATCCACGATGGCCTCGACCGGCACCGCCGCGACCGGCCGGACGACGGCCTGCAGCGCACTCTGCACAGCGACCGTTTCGACCACCCGCCCCGGCAGCAGGCTGGCGATGAATGCCGCCGGCAGCAGCCACCACGCGGCGTAGCCCACGCCCGCGCCAAAATGCCGGCGCAGCAGCCGCGGCAGCACCAACAAGGCCAGCGCGGCGACGCCCACCGCGAGCGTCGCGGCCCACAGCGCCTGCAGCGCTTCACTGGTCGCGACCATGTCCCGCCTCCCCGTCTCGTGAATCGCTGGGTCGATCGTCCAGCGAATCGACCAGACGCCGCAGCTCGGCGACATCAGTCGCGCTGAGCTTGCGGTGCTCGCTGAAGTGCGCGACCAGCGGCGCGACGCGGCCGTTGAACAGACGCGCCAGCAGGCTTTCGCTTTCGCCCATCACCCAGTCCTCGCGCCGCAGCAGCGGGCTGTACAGATAGCGTCGGCCGTCTTTCTGCGCCTCGATCGCGCCTTTGTTGAGCAGACGGTTGAGCAGTGTCTTGATGGTGGCTTCCTGCCAGTCCTGGCGCTGGCCCAGCGCCGCCACTACCTCTTCCGAGGTCTGCGGGCTGCGCTGCCACAGGACTTCCATCACGACCGACTCGGCTTCACTGATCTGCATGTTCGGCTTCACTGATCTGCATGTTCGGCTTCACTGGTCTGCATGGTATTCCGGGCCGGCGTTTACATTTGTAATCATATTTGAGATTACACCCGTAAACATTGCTGTCAAGCCCCCGGCATTACGCGACTCGCCGCGCCGCGCATTGCGCATCGCATGCGCACGACCCGCAGCGGACGAAACTGCTGGATGATGTCGGCATGCAGACAAACCCACAGCCCCATCGCCTCGACCATCTCGACGACGCGGTCGAAACCCTTCTCGCCAGCATCGACGGCCCGCTGCGCATCGCCGCGCCGCTGGGCATCGGCAAACCGCACCGGCTGCTCAACGCGCTGTACACGCGCATGGAGAAGGATCCGTCGCGCGAGCTGCATCTCTACACCGCACTGTCGCTAGACCCGCCCTCGCCGGTCGGCGATCTGCAGCGCCGGTTCCTGGCGCCGTTCCTGACCCGCCATTTCGGCGACGATTTCCCGCGCCTGGCCTACGTGCGGGCGCAGAAAAGCGATGCGCTGCCGGCGCATATCGTGGTCGAAGAGTTCTACGTGCAGTCCGGCGCGCTGTTGAAGTCGCGCCAGGCGCAGTCGCGCTATGCCAGCCTCAACTACACCCACGTCGCCCGGGCGATCGCAGCGCGCGGCGTCAACTGCGTGATCCAGAAAGTCGCGAGCAATGCCGACGGCTCGCGGCTCTCGCTGTCGTCGAACACCGACCTGACCTTCGACGCGATCGACGCGATCCTCGCCCGCGGCCTGCCGCGGCCGCTGCTGGTGGCGGAAGTCGATCCGGAACTGCCGTGGCTGGAGAACGGCGCGGCGGTGGACGCCGGTTTCTTCGATATCGTACTGACACCGCCGGGGCCGTATCCGAAACTGTTCGCGATGCCGCGTCAGCCGGTGGCCGATGCCGAATACGCGATCGGTTTCTACGCCAGCGCGCTGGTCCGCGACGGCGGCACGCTGCAGATCGGGATCGGCGCGCTGGCCGACGCGCTGTGCCATGCACTGGTGCTGCGCCACACCGACAACGCCGCCTACCGGCGCGTGCTGCAGGCGCTGGACCCGGAGATCGAACGCCATCCTGCGGTGATTGCCAGCGGCGGCCTGGACCCGTTCGAGCGCGGCCTGTACGGCTGCAGCGAGATGATCAACGAAGGCTTCCGCAAACTGGTGCAGACCGGCGTGCTGCGGCGCAAGGTCGTCGACGACGAAGCGCTGATGCGCCGGATCAACGACGGCAGCGCGTCGGACGCGGATCGCGAACGCCTCGAACGCGAGGGCGAATTCCTGCACGGCGCGTTCTATCTCGGCTCGCACGAGTTCTACGATTGGCTGCGCGGGCTGGACGACGCCGAACGGCACGGGATCGGCATGCGCCGGGTCAGCGAGGTCAACGAACTGTACGGCGGCCGCGAATCGCTGGAACGCGTGCAGCGTCATCAGGCGCGGTTCTTCAACACCTGCATGATGGCGACCGCGCTGGGCGCAGCGGTGTCGGACGGACTCGCCGACGGCCGCGTGGTGTCGGGCGTGGGCGGCCAATACAACTTCGTCGCGATGGCGCACGCGCTGCCGCAGGCGCGCTCGGTGCTGATGCTGCGCGCGACCCGCGAAGAACCCGGCCGTCCGACGGCTTCCAGCATCCTCTGGAACTACGGACACACCACGATTCCCCGGCATCTGCGCGATATCTACGTCAGCGAATACGGCATCGCCGATCTGCTCGGCGGCTGCGACGACGATTGCGTGCAGGCGATGGCCGGCATCGCCGACAGCCGCTTCCAGCACACGCTGCTCGGCACCGCCCACCTTGCGGGCAAGCTCTGCAACGCCGGGCTGCAGCGTCCAGGCTCCGCCCGCAACACGCCGGAACGCCTGCGGTCCGCGCTGGCCGCGCTGCGCCGCGACGGCACCTTGCCCGACTACCCGCTGGGCAGCGATTTCACTCTGGTCGAACAGCGATTGGTGAAAGCGCTGGGCTGGCTGAAAGCGAATACCGCAACCCGTTCGGCAAAACTGAAAACGATGGCGCGCGCGGTGATGGGCGCTCGCGCATCGTCGACGGACGATCTTGAAGCGGTATCGCGGATGGGTTACGCGAATTCGTCGGGAATGGGCAAAACGCTGTACTCGAAACTGGTGGCGTTGGCGCTGCGGGAGACTGCGGCCTGAACCGACGCACACTTGATCAAGTCATCCGCTTGGATCGCTAACACAACTTTCCACACAGCTCTTTCGCCTTGGCTGCGGCATTGTCGTCGTTGATCGCGGTGACCGTGATCTCTGGACCGCCGGACTTTTTGCAGCCGCAATCGAACACGTAATCGAAATGATCTGGGTTTTTCAACGACGGAACTTTGGATTTGTACTTGATTTTCCCCAGCGTCAAAAACCAGTAGTGGACCCAGGCGACGGCGCTGCATTTCTGGCAAAACACGTCGATGATCAGCGCAAAAACCCAAAGAACGACACCTACGACCAATGTCACTACCGTGCAGACGATCGTGGAGACAATCTTCGTAACCGTCTTCGTGACCCAGACGATAACCTTGACCAGCACCATGACCGCCTTGCATATCCAGTTAAGCGGCCATGGCCATTTCGAGCATTCCGTCTGCTGCTGCGATATCCAATTCTCCACGGGTTCCAATATATTTTCGGTCGCCCAACTCGTTACGGTATGACAGATCTGCGGCATGTCACTCTCCTTTCGTTGTGGTTTTTCAAGGAATCTTTCTTCTGGCATCGGCATGCTAAGCGCGCCGGTGCGATGCTCGGGTGCAGCGCCCATGGTTCGATTGGAAGAAATGGACTGGAAACGAAACGGGCATCGTCGCAACGACGACGCCCGTCTTCATCGCTCGACGGATCAGGTGTCCTGGCCTTTGCCCGAGTTAACCAACTCCTTCGTGCACTGCGCTTCCAACACCGCATTGACGAACATGCCGGTGGGGCCACTGATGTTGGTGACATCCACATTCAAGGTGTACAGGCCCGGCGCAACCGTGACCGGCCAGGCTGCGAAGTTGTTGAGCTGGTTCGAGGGCGTGAAACAGTAACCGCCCGGTGCACTGCACTGCACCGGACCGCCGACGCTGGGGCCGGTCAACCAGATCTTGATGTAGTTGTCGCCCGCCGCCGACAGGCCCTTGAATACGATGGTTTGCGGGATCGTGCATTTCTCGACCTTGAACTGCAGCGTGTAGTGGTATGTCGTGTTGTTTCCGCCGTTCGCGGCAGCGTTGATCGACACCCACTTGGCGCTGCCGGCCGGGGCCCAGGCTGCATTCGGCTGTGTTACCGCGACGGCAGGCTGGCCATTCACCAGCCAGGGATTGCCCGGGATGGTGCTCAGGTCCAGTTTGTTCTGCCCGCCGAGGCAGCGGCAGCAGCCCAGCGTCGGGATTTTCTTATCCGGAGAAGGCGGCACGCCGATGGCGCGGGGCTGGGCCTGCATGGCTTCCTGCGCCTGCGCCTGCGGTGCGGCGCTCGCCGCAAAACCCGCGATGAGGCCGAATGCGGCCGCGAACGCGGCGCGACGAATCGACATGGTCGGGGCGGTGGATACCAAAGACTTGGACTGCATTGTCATGACGCTTCTCCTGACGGTGCCGCGGACGCGGCGTATGGGTAGGCCGGATCGGGCGGCGATGCGCGGCGCGATTCGGTGACGTCACCGTAGGCTTCGGGTTCGCCGGGGGTAAGGATCGAGCCGGGAACAAATGGGTAACGGCGCGGAACGAATCGACGATTCGCTGTGCGCAGGCCGCATGCGCCTGCGCGGCGGCACCCTGCGCATCGACGCGCATAAACGCCCTATGCAATCGCATCAATGACTTGGGCGGCTTCATGCCCGTTTTGTTCCCGGCAAGATGCTGGCTGTTCTGTGTGGGGCGCGCCTAGACTGGGTGCTCTCGCACAGCAGGAATCCCGCCGATGGTCTCTCCCTTCCGTTTCATGCTGTCACTGGCCCTGACGCTAGGCATTGCCGCGCCCGCCTTAGCCGACCCGCCGCTCGCCCCGCCCGCATGCAAACTCAGAGGCGCCAAGCACGTCACAGTCGCCAACTTCCAATTCACGAAAGCGGACCTGGAAACGTACCAAACGCAGAACCCGACCCAGTCGACATCGAAAAAGAGATGTCCCCCCCGCAGCAACCACAGGCGGGCGACACTCGCAGAAGTGATCGGCTCAG
>JAYUUH010000126.1:0-5654 GCA_043754745.1 Lysobacter sp. | reverse complement strand
GGGTGTTCGACCGGCGAACGGTATCGCGCGGGCAGGCCTTTATCGAGACGCTGGAGTAGGCCGGAGCCGCGCTAACCGCGACTGTGATCGTTTGCAGGACGGGTGTACGGCGATTGCCGCGTCGGCATGATAGCGTTGTCGGAGCCCTGCTTCGACGACGCGAGACATGACCGAACAACGCCGCCGCACCAAGATCCTCGCCACTCTCGGCCCCGCCACCGACGCCCCCGGCGTGCTCGACGCGCTGCTGCGCGCCGGCGTGGATGTGGTCCGTCTCAATTTCTCGCATGGCGATCCCTCCGCGCAGATCGCGCGCGCCGACGCCGTGCGTGCGGCCGCGGCCCGGATCGGCACCGAAGTCGGCATCCTCGCCGACCTGCCCGGTCCGAAAATCCGCATCGAGAAATTCGCGAACGACAAAGTGCAACTGCGCGCCGGCGAACGTTTCGATCTGCTCGCCAGCGAAGACGCGCCGCCTGGCGACGAACGCCAGGTCGGCGTGAGTTATCTCGGTCTGCCCGGCGATGTCGTGCCCGGCGACGTGCTGCTGCTAGACGACGGCGTGGTGCAACTCGAAGTCACCGCGGTCGAAGGGCAGCGCATCGTCACCACCGTGCTCAACGACAGCGAGCTGTCCAATCGCAAAGGGCTCAACAAACTCGGCGGCGGCCTCTCGCTGGGCGCGCTGACCGAGCGCGACTGCGAGTTGATCCAGGTCGCCGCGCAGCTCAACGCCGATTTCATCGCCGTGAGTTTCTGCCGCAACGCCGCCGACATGAACGAAGCGCGCCGCGTCGCCCGCGCCGCCGGCAGCGATGCCGCGCTGGTCGCCAAAGTGGAACGCGCCGAAGCCATCGAGAATCTGGTCGAGATCGTCGACGCCAGCGATGTGGTGATGGTCGCCCGCGGCGACCTGGGCGTTGAAATCGGCGACGCTGAACTGCCGGGCCTGCAGAAGAAGATCATCCGCGTCGCGCTGGAGCGCGACAAGGTGGTGATCACCGCCACCCAGATGCTGCAGTCGATGGTCAGCAGTCCCATTCCCACGCGCGCCGAAGTACTCGACGTCGCCAACGCGGTCATCGACGGCACCGACGTGGTGATGCTGTCGCAGGAAAGCGCTGCCGGCATGTACCCGGTCAAGGCGGTCGAAGCGCTGGTGCGCATCTGCCTGGGCGCCGAGCGCCAGTTCGAACACGACACCGATTTCGAAGCCGCGCCGCGCAACCTGCAGCGCGCCGACCAGGCCATCGCGATGACCGCGATGTTCCTCACCGAACACATCGGCGTCGGCGCGATCGTCGCGATGACCGAGTCCGGCGGCACCGCGCGCTTCCTGTCGCGCTTCCGCGGCAAGGCCCCGATCTTCGCCTTCGCCCGCGATGGCGGCGCCCGCCGGCGCATGGCGATGATGCGCGACGTGTTCCCGATGGACTACGACAGCCGCGGCCAGACCCCGCGCCAGGCCGCACGCGGCAGCATCCGCAAGCTTGTCGACGCCGGCCTGCTCGTGCCGGGCGACCGCGTCGTGTTCACCAGCGGCGAACACATGGAAACCCATGGCGCCACCAACACGCTGCGATTGCTGCAGGTGGGCGAGGACGGCACTGCGGAGGGGTTGGGGGAGTTGTGAGGCATTGATAACTCGGTTTTTTGAACGGGATAGTCGAGAGGGATGGCTTCGGCGGAAGCACTGAAAGAATCCTGCTCTCAATGAAAAAGCACGTTCTTGCCCTCTTGCTTGAAGTTCTTTTGCTGCTGATGCTCTCAGCTTCCAGCCTGGAGTGATGGTGCTGTTGTTCCCGCTCTGGCCGTGGCTGGAATCTTTTTCAGGCATCGAGTCTGTCGGCATTCCGGTCCTGCGGGCTGGTGCTTTGTCTTCGTAATCCTGCTGTTTCTCGTTGCCGCGGCCGTTTTTCTCGTCCACATTCGTCGTCAGAATTCGTCCATGTAAAGAAGATCGACATTAAAGTGGGTGGGGATTCGCATGAAAAAATACGGCAATCTGACCCGCGAAGACGTGCTGGAAGATTTGGAAGTCCTGGCGGGAAATCCTGAATTCCTGTCTTTTCGCGACGACTACATGCGCTGCGCGGTCGCAGCCTTGGACTTCGATCTGGCGAGCGCAATGCTTCGACTCGGCGCGAGCCCTGACAAGGGCGAGGAATGGGGCGACGGTTATTTGCGCGACCTATTCGAGATATTCATATCGGTACGCACGACAAAAGGTGCGACAGTGCTCGCAATGATGTCGCTTCTTCTAGAAAATGGCGCGGATCCGAATTTCGTCGGAGGATGTAATTTCCGTGCCGTAGATCTGGCCATGTCCAACAGGTGTCCTGAAGTGGTCGACTTGTTGGTTGCCGCCGGCGCGGACAAAAAGAAACGACGTTTTATTTGATGAATTGATGATAGCGGCTTGATGGCAGTTGCGGAAATTTACTCGGGAGCGCCCATGTCAGGTCTAGCCCAAGCCGGCCTTTTTCTGTACGCGAAAGACTTCGATCTTCTTGCCGCTTTCTACGGATCCGTTCTGGCCATGTCGCGGCTGCACGCTGTCGATGACATGGTCGTGCTTCAATACCAAGGCATACAGCTCGTCACTCACCGGATTCCCGCGCGCATCGCGGCGGGGGTCGCGATCGCTTCGCCGCCGGTCCCGCACGAAGACGCCGCAATGAAGTTCTTCTTCACGATGCCGAGTATCGACGGTGTCCGCCGGCATGCCGCAGCGCTCGGCGGAATGATCCTGGACACGATCCAAGGTCCGGGCTCTCGTGTGTGCAACGCCTGCGATCCGGAAGGCCATGAGCTCGATACCCTGAGCTGCATGTCCCGATGAGTACGCATCCATGAAGATTTCCGATATTCCCTTCGGCATCACCGACTGGTCCGCCATCGAGCCGACGGAACACCCGGGCACGACCGGGATCGCGTATTGGCGCACGCAGCGTTTCGGCGCGATCCGCGTGCGCATGGTCGACTATTCGCCGGATTATCTGGCCGATCACTGGTGCGAAAAGGGGCATGTGTTGCTGTGCCTGAACGGCGAACTGCGCACGGAACTGGCGGACGGCCGCGTTTTCATGCTGATGCCCGGGATGAGCTATCAGGTGGCGGACGGCGCCGAGCCGCATCGGTCTTCGACCATCACCGGCGCCAGGCTCTTCATCGTGGATTGAATGCGTTCGCCACCGCACGCGGCGCCAACGCGCATGGCCGTCCTTATGCGATGAATGTGCGGGTCGACGATGCTCATGCGACGCCTCTGTGCGGGGAGAAAAGGCTTGCCCTCGACTTCCCGGGGACTCCAGAATAGAAACCAGAAGCGACACACGATGATCGCAGCCGTGAGGGTGAAATGATTGCTTTCGTTTTTCCGGGCCAAGGATCGCAGAAACGCGGAATGGGCCAGGGATTGTTCGATGAAGTGAGCGAATACGCGTCGGTCGAGAAAGACGTGGACGCGATCCTCGGCTACTCGATGCGCGAGCTCTGCCTGGAGGATGCCGGCGATCGCCTGAAGGAGACGCAGTTCACCCAGCCGAGCCTGTATGTGGTCAATGCCCTGCATTACTACAAGGCTATCGCCGAAGGCGCGCGTCCGGATTATCTCGCCGGCCACAGCCTGGGCGAATACAACGCGCTCCTGGCCGCGGGCGTCTACGATTTTCTGACCGGGCTGCGTCTGGTGAAGAAACGCGGCGAACTGATGTCGCAGGCCAGGAACGGCGGCATGGGCGCGGTGATCGGTCTGGATGCGGATGCGATCGTGCGGGTGATCGCGGACAGTGGATTGCACGGCATCGATGTCGCCAACTTCAATTCGCCCGCGCAGACGGTGGTGTCGGGTCCGGTCGACGAGATCCAGCGGGCCGGGCCGCTGTTCGAGGCGGCCGGCGCGCGGATGTTCATGCCGTTGCCGGTCAGCGCCGCGTTCCATTCGCGCTACATGGCCGATGCCGCGAAGGCGTTCGCGGATTTCCTTGCGCCGATGACGTTCTCCGCGCCCGAAGTTCCGGTCGTCGCCAATGTCACCGCGCAGCCTTATCCCACCGCCGACGCTTCGACGTCGACGAAGTCGCTGCTGGTGGATCAGATCACCCATTCCGTGCAATGGACGCAGAGCGTCCGTTACCTGATCGCGAACGGCGTCGCCCAGTTCAGCGAAATGGGCCCGGGCAATGTCCTGGCCCGTCTGGTGCAGCAGATCCAGAAGGACGCGGGCCGCTGATGCCTCCGGGCGAAAGCCGCTGGCTCGCCCCGGAAGTCGATCAACCCGGAAGTCGATGAATTCGTATGCAGCCGGCCGCGCAAAAACGCCTTCTAGCCGCGTATGTGATTGATCTGTAATGCTCTTTCGCCTGGGGCGAGCGGGTATAATGGCCGACTTTCCCAGCCGCCCCCCAGGATCCTGCCATGAGCATCGAACAGCTTGCCGACATCGCCCGCGCCATGGTGGCGCCGGGCAAGGGCATCATCGCCATCGACGAATCCAACGCCACCATCGCCAAGCGCTTCGAAGGCGTGGGCATTCCCAACAGCGAAGAGAACCGTCGCGCGTATCGCGAGATGCTGCTGACCACGCCGAACCTGGGCCAGCACATTTCCGGCGCGATCCTGTTCGACGAAACCATCCGCCAGTCCACCAAGGACGGCGTGCCGTTCACCAAGCTGATGATGGACAACGGCATCATCCCGGGCATCAAGGTCGACAAGGGTACGCATGCGCTGTCCGGCTGCCCGGGCGAGTTGGTGACCGAAGGCCTCGACGGCCTGCGCGAGCGCCTGAAGGAATACGCCGCCCTGGGCGCGCGTTTCGCCAAGTGGCGCGCGGTCATCAACATCGGCGAAGACATCCCGTCCGGCACCTGCATCGAGGCCAATGCGCACGCGCTGGCGCGCTACGCCGCGCTGTGCCAGGAATGCGGCATCGTGCCGATGGTCGAGCCCGAGGTGCTGATGGACGGCGACCACGACATCGAGACCTGCTACGAAGTCACCGAAGTGACGCTGCGCTCGCTGTTCGATGCGCTGTACCAGTTCAACGTCGACCTGCAGGGCACGATCCTCAAGGCTTCGATGGTGATCTCTGGCAAGGGCTGCGAAGAGCAGGCGTCGGTGGATGAAGTCGCCGACTACACGCTGATGTGCCTGAAGTCGAACGTGCCGGCGATCCTGCCGGGCATCGTCTTCCTTTCGGGCGGCCAGAGCGACGAGGACGCCACCGCGCACCTCAACGCCATGAACCAGATCGGCGAGAATCCGTGGCCGCTGTCGTTCTCCTACGGCCGCGCGATGCAGTCCGCCGCGCTGAAGATCTGGTCGCAGGATCTGGTCGGCAATGTCGGCAAGGCGCAGGAAACGGTATTTGCCCGCGCCCGCGACAACGGCCTTGCCGCATTGGGGCAGTTGAACGGTTGATCGGCCGACGGCGCCAGCGGCGATCCGCCGCCGCCATCGCGAAGTTTCACGGAACGCCGGCCTTGTGCCGGCGTTCCTGTGTCGACGCCCTGCGTTCAGGCCTGCCCGGTGCCGCGCAGCGCGCTTTTTTCGGCGTCTTTCCGGTCCTGGAAATCCAGTGCGATGTCCGACAGCGTTTTCAGCGCGGTGAACAGCACCAGCATGAAGGCGCCGCCGCCCAGCCCGCTGCC
>JAYUUH010000125.1:0-5674 GCA_043754745.1 Lysobacter sp. | reverse complement strand
GACAGCTTCCACCACAGCGCCCGGTGGCGCTTGAAGGTCAGTTTCGCGGGCACGGCGTCATCGCTTTGCGGTTGCAGGGTCACGACGTAGGTGGACAGGCCGTCGTAGCCCGCCGAGGCCTTCCACTGCTCGACATCGATCGCGCCGCTGCCCTGGCGGCCGGTAGTGTCGTCGGGCGGCACCGCCGCCAGACCGTCGCGGGCGAGGCCGCGACCGGCGAACATCAACATCAGCCCGTGTTCCGAGACCATGGCGTCGATCGCCGGAGCCGCGGCTGCGGTCGCGAGGGCGGCGCCGAAGTCGCGCCATCCGCCGCTGCCGTCGCCGCCGATGCGTTCCGCCGCGGCGGTGGCGAACTGCGACTTCAGGTCCTGTCGCAATGCGGGGAAGTCCACGTGCGCCGCGAACGCTTCGGCATCGCCGCGTTGCGCCGCCGCCCGCATCGAACGCACGGTGAGTTGCGGCGCGAAGTACATCCAGGCCAGCGATGCGATGGCGAGCAGAACGAACAGCGGTTTGACGATGCGGCGCATGCGCGGCTCCAGCGTCGGTCGGAGGACGCTGGAGTGTAGCGACTCGGCCCGGACGCCGTCGTGCGGGCGCCGTCCGGACGTTCAGCCCGGGAACTGCAGGCGCATCGTTTTTTCGTCGATGTAGTGGTTCTGCACGAACACATCGCCGTTGGTGGCCTTGGTCGCGTTCTCGTAGGTTTCGAAGCCGAGATCGTCGCCGTTCTCCCACTCGATGGCGTCGCCGATATCGATCCGCCAGTCGGGATCGATTTCGACGACGGTGTATTCGTCCCTGGCGGTGGCGATGGCGATCGCGCATTGGTCCAGATCGATGACGGCGATGGTGCCCTTGCGACGCATACGATTCTCCCTGTCGTGTTCGGGCCGCGCGACCTTGCGCGGCGTGGCTGCCCTTGCCGATGCATGCATCGGCATGTGAGTCACGTTACGGGATGGGGTACGGCAAGATCAATCGGAGAAGGGCTGGCAGAACTGACAGGTTTGACCGGAGGCCTTCCGGCCGAGGCGCATCCGCCGCCGTATCGTGATGCAAAGATGCGACACGGATCACGCTCGTCAGCGCATCGCCGCGAGCGCTTGCCCCAACCGCACCGGCGATTCCGCCGCCAACTGCGCATTCATGGTCGCCACGCCCTTGGGCAGCAGGGTGATGACGGTGGAGCCGTAGTTGAAGCGCGCCATTTCGGCGAAGCGATCGAGCGCGATGTTCTGGCCGCGATAGTCCTTGCGGGTGATGCGGTTGCCGTAGGCCGGGATCTCGACGCCGCTCCACACCGTTTCCACGCCGGACACCAGCAGCGCGCCGACCATCACCTGGCACATCGGGCCGAAGTCGGTGTCGAAATGACAGACCAGGCGTTCGTTGCGCGCGAACAGCCGCGGCACCGACTTCACCGCGTCGCCGCCGACGCTGAACAGCCGGCCCGGCACATGCACGGTTTCGCGCAGCGTGCCCGCCCACGGCATGTGCACGCGGTGATAGTCGCGCGGAGACAGATACACGGTGGCGAACAGGCCATCGGCGAACGGCACGGCGGCGGCTGCATCGCCCAGCAGCTCGGACACGGTGAACGACTGTCCCTTCGCCTGGAAGATGCGGCCGTCGCGGCTGTTCAAGGGCAGGCCGTTCAACGGCATGATGTCGCCGCACTGGCTGATATGGCCGTCGGCCGGCATCAGCAGCGTGCGCGGGTCGGCATCGGGAATGCGTGCGCCGGGTTTTAACGCGCGGGTGAAAAAAGCATTGAAGGTCGGGTAAGCGTTCGCGTCGGGCTCGGCGGCTTCGTCCAGGTCGACCTTGAATTTGCGGGTCACGGTGTCGATCAGCCACTGTTTGATGACTGGATGGCGCGAGTAGGCCAACCTCCGCGCCGCGGACGACATCAGCCGGTGCGGCAGGGTGTAGGTGAGGGTGGTGATCAAACCCATGCTGTCGGTCTCATTGTTGTCCGGCCCCGGTCAACGCGATCAGGTCCTCGGCGATGGCCTTGGGCACGAACGGCGGCTGGATCACGCCTGCCATCCGTCCCTGCGGATCAAGCACCACCAGCGCGGCGGAATGATCCACGACGTACTGGTCGGCCGGCGCGCCGTCGGCCGGCGGCACCTTGGCGAACACCAGCGACAGCGATTTCGCGAATTTCTCCAGCGACGGCACATCGGCGGTGGCGGCCAGGGTGTCCTTGTGAAACGCGTGCGCGTACTCGCCGATTTTTTCGATGGTGTCGCGTTCCGGGTCCACCGAGACGAACAGCACCCGCGGACGGGTGCTTTCCGGAAGCGCGACCCAGCGCTTCTGCGCCTGCGCCAGTTCGGCCAGCGTGGTCGGGCACACGTCCGGGCAGTAGGTGAAGCCGAGGAAGACCACGGTCCAGTGCCCGCGCAACTCGCCGGGGACCAGTTGGGTACGGTCCGACTGCTGCAGGGTGAAGGTCGGCAATTCCCGCGGCGTCGACAGCCGGCGCATGGCGTGCAGCTCGGGGCCGGCGGACGCGCTGCGGTCGAACGCGTATTCGGCGGCCCACAGACCAGCGCCGGTGGCCAACGCGATGAGCAGGATGAGCAGAGTGGTGCGGTTGAACATCGCGGTGGATTCTTGTGTCGGCATGGCTTGAAGTGCGGCCATGATAACCGCGCGACCGCTATACTTCGCAGTCACTCCGCGCCCCGGGCGCCCGCCGTGCCGACATGACCGACGAACTGCAGACGATCATCGACCTGATCCGCTACGGCGCCAGCCGTTTCAACGCGGCCGGGTTGACCTTCGGCCACAGCTACGACAACGCCCTCGACGAGGCGACCCAGCTCACCCTGCACGCGCTGCACCTGCCGCACGATCTGCCGCCGGTCTATGGCCAGTCGCGGGTCACGCTGGCCGAGAAGGAAGACGTGCTGGGGCTGTTCCTGCGCCGGATCGAAGAGCGCATCCCCGCCGCCTACCTCACCGGCGAGGCCTGGTTCGCCGGTCTCAGCTTCAAGACCGACGCCCGCGCCCTGGTGCCGCGTTCGCCGATCGCCGAATCGATCGAGTCCGGTTTCGAGCCTTGGCTCGGCGGCCGCGAAGTCCGCCGCGCGCTGGACCTGTGCACCGGTTCGGGCTGCATCGCCATCGCGATGGGTCACCACAATCCCGAATGGCGCGTCGACGGTGTGGACATCAGCGACGATGCGCTTGCGCTCGCCGCCGAGAACAAGGCCCGCCTGCACGCCGAAAACGTCCGCTTCTTGAAGTCGGATCTGTTCGCCGGCCTGCAGGGCGAGCACTACGATCTGATCGTTACCAATCCGCCCTACGTCACCAACGACGAGACCGACGCGCTGCCGAAGGAATATTCCTTCGAACCGGACCTGGGGCTGCGCGCGGGCGACGACGGACTCGATCTGGCGCTGCGCATCCTCCGCGATGCGCCGCTGCACCTCACCGAGGACGGTTTGCTGATCTGCGAAGTCGGCGAGTCCGAACGCGCGCTCAGCCGCCTGCTGCCGGAGCTGCCGCTGGCATGGGTCGAGTTCAAGGTCGGGCAGATGGGCGTGTTCGTGGCCGAGTGCCGCGATCTGGTGACCTATCACCCCCACATCCGCCAGCTTGCCGACGCCCGCGAGCCCGCGCTGCGCGCCGCCACGGCGCCGGCGTCCGCCTCGGCCGGGTTGTTCTGAGCATTGAATTGAATAGTTTCGGCCATTTGCTCCGCGTCACCACGTTCGGCGAATCGCACGGGCCGGCGATCGGCTGCGTGATCGACGGCTGTCCGCCGGGATTGGCGATTTCGGAAGAAGAATTCGCGCAGGATCTGCAGCGTCGCGCCACCGGCCGCAGTCGTCATACCTCGCAGCGGCACGAAACCGATGCGGTCGAGATCCTCAGCGGCGTGTACGAAGGCCGCACCACCGGCACGCCCATCGCGCTGCTGGTCCGCAATACCGATGCGCGCAGCAAGGATTACGGCAACATCGCCGCGCAGTTCCGTCCGGCGCATGCCGATTACACCTACTGGCAGAAATACGGCCATCGCGACCCGCGCGGCGGCGGGCGCAGCAGCGCGCGCGAGACCACGATGCGCGTCGCCGCTGCGGTGATCGCCAAGAAATGGCTGGCCGAACGTTACGGCGTGACCGTGCGCGGGCATCTGTCGCAGCTCGGCGAGGTGCTGCCGGATCACGCGATGGGCGCGTTCGATCCGGGCATGCCCGATTGGCGCGTGGTCGAAGACAACCCGTTCTTTTGGCCGGTCGCCGGACAGGTGCCAGCCCTGGAAAGTTACATGGACGCGCTGCGCAAGTCCGGCGACTCGGTCGGCGCGCGCGTCACCGTGGTCGCCGACGGCATGCCGCCGGGCTGGGGTGAACCGGTCTACGGCAAGCTCGACGGCGATCTCGCCGCGGCGATGATGTCGATCAATGCCGTGAAGGGCGTGGAGATCGGCGACGGTTTCGCGTCGGTCGCGCAGAAAGGCAGTGTCCACCGCGACGAAATGACCCGCGAGGGTTTCCTGTCGAACCATGCCGGCGGCATCCTCGGCGGCATCAGCAGCGGTCAGCAGGTGGTGTGCTCGGTGGCTTTCAAGCCCACGTCGAGCCTGCGCCTGCCCGGACGCGGCATGAATGTGCTGGGCGAAGAGGTCGAAGTGGTCACCATCGGCCGCCACGATCCCTGCGTGGGCATCCGCGCGACGCCGATCTGCGAAGCGATGATGGCGCTGGTACTGATGGACCAGGCGCTGCGGCACCGCGCGCAGTGCGGCGACGTGGGCGAGATTTCGCCGCGGATTCCGGGCGCCATCGAAACCGATACGAAACGATAGCGGCTCGTCGCCAGTGACGCACCATGGGCGGCGCCGCGCCGCACACAACTGCCAAACCCAGTCTTTTCCGTAGGAGCGGCTGACCAGCCATCCGGCTGTTGAAAACCAGCCGCGATTCCGAAGCTCGGGCCTGAAGGCCCTCCTACACAACAAATCACAGGTGATACGCATGAGCAAGCAGTTCAACGTGGCAGTGGTCGGCGCGACGGGCGCCGTGGGCGAAGTGATGCTGTCGATCCTCGCCGAGCGCAAATTTCCGGTGGGCCAGATCCACGCGCTGGCCAGCGAACGCTCGGCCGGCGGTGTGGTGAAATTCGGCGACGACGAATTGATCGTGCGCGATCTGGCCACCTTCGATCCCACCGGAGTCGATATTGCGCTGTTCTCGGCCGGCGGCTCCATTTCTAAGGAATACGCGCCGAAATTCGCCGCCGCCGGGGCGGTGGTGATCGACAATTCCTCGGCCTTCCGCTACGACGACGACGTGCCGCTGGTGGTCAGCGAAGTGAATCCGGAAGCGGCGAAGCAGCGCCCGCGCGGCATCATCGCCAATCCGAACTGCTCGACCATGCAGATGGTGGTGGCCCTGGGGCCGATCCACCGCAAGGTCGGGATCGTGCGCATCAACGTCGCGACCTACCAGTCGGTGTCGGGCGGCGGCCGCTCGGCGATGGAGGAACTCGGCCGGCAGACCGCCGCGCTGCTGAGCTTCAAGGATCCGGATCCGAAGCGTTTCCCGGTGCAGATCGCCTTCAACCTGATCCCGCAGATCGACGACTTCCTCGACAACGGCTATACCAAGGAAGAAATGAAGCTGGTCTGGGAAACCCGCAAGATCCT
>JAYUUH010000124.1:0-1934 GCA_043754745.1 Lysobacter sp. | reverse complement strand
CTGACGATGAGTTCGGGAGCTGCGCCATGGCTCGATGGATCTTCGGAGTACATACGCGTGACCTCGGAATGGGACACCGCCGCAACGACCGCAAAGATCGTCGCGCCGGCGCGAGCGGCCGTTATGCTGCGCGGCCGAGCTTCACCGCCGGAAAATCGACCGGCGTGGCGAACGCGACGTTGACGTAGTTGGTGAACAGGTTCAGCGCGACGTGCGCCATGATCTCGACGAGATCCTCGTCGTCGAATCCGGCGGCGCGCATCGCGTCGATATCCTGTGCGGACACCTGACCGCGATCGGAGACCAGCTTCAGCACGAAGCGCAGCGCGACGTCGGTTTTCGAATCGGCGGAACGGCCGGCCTGCGCAGCCTGCATTTCTTCGGCGCTGGCGCCGGCCTTCCTGCCCAACGCGGTATGCGCGGCCAGGCAGTATTCGCAGGCATTGCGCTCGGCGATCGCCACGGCGATCTGTTCGCCGAGCGTAGGCGCCAGGCGTCCGCCGCCCAGCGCACCGAACGCGCCCCACATGCTCTGGAGCGCGGCCGGGGAATTGGCGACCGCGCGGAACATATTGGGCACCGTTCCGAACGCGCCGTGGATCTCGTCGAGCAGCGCCTTGCGGTCTGCGGTGGTCTGGTTGCGGTCGATCAGGGGAACACGGTTCATCGTTGACTCCAGTGGGGATGGGAAGGGACAGGTGGTTTCATTCGTTCACGACGCCCGGCAGGGACAGGTCCCCCGAGGCGACCTTGAACACATCGCTCACGCACAGCAGCGGGCTGTGCACGCTGGCGTCGACCCGCAGGGCCGCGGCGACGCCGTCGTAACGGGCGGCCTGCATCGCACCGATGTCGTCGAAGGGCACGCGCACCTCCAACGTGCTGCGCTCGAACCGCGGCTGCCAGCCCGGGCTGTCGATCAGCAGCGGCAATCCGGGCCACGTCTTCGGCAGGCGCGGTTTCGCGCCTTCGGGAATATCGACCACCTTCAGCGCGCCTTTGCCGCATTGCTCGTCGGGGGTCAGCACCACCCAATGCGAATGCCACACGTCGCCGTCGTTGCCCGGATCGCCGTCGCCGTTCTCGTCGAACAGCGGGGTATCGTCGAAATCCGGATGCGCGGTGACGGCGAACGCGAGAATGCCGGATCCGGTTTCGAAACCGACCGCGTCCGGGTCCAGCGTGGTCGGCCAGACGTAGGAAAACACGCGGCTGCCGGCGAGCTTTCCCGACTTCGCCGGCCGCGAAGCGCCGGCCTGGCCGGACACCGCGATGTGGAACACCGCCACGTTGCCTTCGGTGCGGATGCGGGTGTGGACAAGATCGAACGATGCCGTCGTCGCCTTGGCCGGGGCAGACCGGATGCCGCCGCTGTGCGCGGCATCGTGCGCATGCGCCGGCGAAAGAACATTGCCGACGGCGCATGCGCCGAGCGCGCAGACGGACAGCAGGGGAAGTCGCATATGAATCTCCTCGAAAGTGCGCCAAGTCGTGTCGACGGCGCATGGAGGACATTCTTCGGGAGAACCCCGAACTTATTGGTACTATAAGTCCACTTTTTCGACCATTTCGTACAGGACATGGACCGACTTTCCGATCTCTTCGAGCGTTTCCGGATGCGCGCCCACCTGTTCCACAGCGGCCGGCTCTGCGGCATCCAGGATTTCGAGGCGGTCCCCGGGCGCGGGTTTCTGCACATCCTCCGGCACGGCGCGCTGGACGTGCGCGAGCCCGGGCCGGGCGGGCAAGCACCGGGCTTCTCCATCGATCGGCCCAGTCTGCTGTTCTATCCGCGCGCCAGGGCCCATCAGTTCCGCCATCGCCTCGAAGACGGATCGGACTTCACGTGCGCGAGCGTGGAATTCGAGGACGGCGACCGGCACCCGCTGGTGCGCGCACTGCCGGACGTGATGGTGGTGCCGCTGGACGCCATC